>CAYJEL010000009.1:0-19367 GCA_964369245.1 uncultured Muribaculaceae bacterium | reverse complement strand
ATCATCGTCATCATCGTTATCATCGTTGTCATTGTCATCATCGTCATTGTCATCATCGTTGTCATTGTCATCATCGTCGTTGTCATCATTAATATCATTGTCATCATCGTCATCGTTATCAGTAATATCAATTAATTCTTTTTCTATTTCAATAATTTCTCCAGTAATAGCATTTAGCTCATATTCGTATTCATAATTATTAGTATTAAATTCAACATCATAAGTTAAAACATTATTGTTATAATCTAAGTCTATATCTAAATTTGACATTTCATTTTGGCTTAAGTTTAAATTATTCATAACTATACTTAATGCTTCATCTTCATTAATATATTTAGATGTATTTGGTTTTCCGTTTACATCTAAGTCATTTATTTCTAACGAATCTAATAATATGTTTAGTTCGTGTGTTGAAAGTAAAAGTAAACCTTCTAGTGTGTACATATTATTTTTTTCTAAAATTTTTGTAATTAGTTCTGCTTTTCCTTCTGATATATTATTATTTTTAGCTATTTCTTTTACTAAATCATCTGTAACTACAATTTGTGAGATTATTGATGATTCTATATTTTTTGTTTGTAAATATTCTTTGATATCATTATTAATTTCTGTTTTGAATTGTTCTGAATTTTCTCCATTTATTGATAGTAAAACTGAGTTACTTTCAGTTGTAATGTAGTTTTGTTTAATAAGTTCATCCATCAATAAATCAGTTGCAATATCGATGTTTTCTCCTTTTAGTTTTAAGTTATCAATTATTTTTTTTGCATCTTCATTAAGTGCTGTTACATCTTTTACAGTTCCTTTTTCGTTTAATCCTAATTGAATTGATGGATTTACATCTAATGTAACTGTTGTTAAAACTTGGCTATTGTTAGTCATAACAAAGAATCCTACTGCAAAAGCTGCCATTGTCGGTACCCATATTAAATTTTTATAATTAATTTTTGTTTTTTTATTTTCTTTTTCCATTCTTAAAATATTCCCTTCATTATTGTCTATTTTATTTTGAATGGCTTTAAAATCTGATTTTATTAAATTATTTGCTAAAGAGTTTAAATCTTTTTTTATTTGATTTTTCATTGTTCACCATCCTTATAAATTAAGCGTATTTTTTTTACGGCTCTGTGATATTTAGAGAGTACTGTAGATAACTTTAGGTTCATAAGATTAGCTATTTCTCTGAATTTAAAGTTGTCAATAGTGTTTAATATAAATATTTGTCTTTCTTCATCTTCTAATAATTCTATTATGTTTTTTATTAATAGCTTATTAAAAGCATCGTTTTCTTTATTTTTTATTGTATTTTCTACGTCATTTAAATCAACTGTTTCTTTTATTTTTTTTGATTTAATTTTATTTAAACTTAAGTTTTTTGTTATTTTTAATATCCAAGCTAATGGTTTATTCCTAGGATCATATTTATCAGCGTGTTTATTAATATTAACATAGGTATCTTGCATTATATCTTCGGCATCGCTACAATTTTTTGTAATCGATAAAGCATAATTATACACTAGTGTTCTTGTTTCATTATAGAGCATTTCAAGTGCTAAAATATCTTTATTAGCAATTTTTTCAATATAATTTTCAAGTATTTTATTATCTATATTATTCACTTTTTTCCTCCTCTCAATAATACAACAATTTAAAAATGGTTTTTATTGCATAGATTTTTGTTTTTTATCAAAAAAAGATACTTTGTATCTAATCTTTGAGTTTTTTACTAAATATAGGTTTCACTATTTCATCTAAAATGAATGTAATGAACACAAATACTAAAATGTAAGCAAATTCATATATTGTAATATTTATTATTTCAAATAAGTTTTTTGCTGGTGTGAAATAAATTAATATTTGTAATCCAATTAAAAATAGTATCGAAATATTCATGTATTTGTTAGAAAATAAATTTTTAAATGATAAACTTTCAAATAAATTTTTACATGATAATGCATATGCCATTTCCAATAGTATTAAACTTAAAAATGCCATTGTTGTTGCTTTTTCTGCTCCAAAAAAGTTCATTGATGTGAAGTATATTATTAAAACTACAAGGGCTTTTAGAATTGAAGAAAAGGCTATTTTACCTGTTAAAAATGGTGTAAATATAGTTCCTGTATTGTTTCTAGCTTTTTTCTTCATAATATTTTTATCATTTTTTTCAAATGATAGTGCGATTGCTGGTAATGAGTCTGTTACTAAATTTATATATAGTAAATGGATTGGTAAAAATATATTATATCCAAATATCATTGCAATAAATACTATTAATACTTCTGCAATGTTAGCAGTTAGTAAATATGAAATGGCTTTTCTAATATTTTCGTATATATTTCTTCCTTCTTCTACTGCCAAGACTATTGTGTCAAAACTATCATCCATTAAAACGATATCAGATACGCTTTTTGAAACTTCAGTACCTGTAATTCCCATTCCTACCCCAACATCTGCTACTTTTATTGCTGGAGCATCATTTACTCCATCACCTGTCATTGCGACTATTTTATTATTTTTTTGCCAAGCTTTTACAATTCTTAGTTTATGTTTTGGGGTAACTCTAGCGTATACACTATATTGATTTACTGTTTTTTCTAATTCTTCATCTGTTATTAAATCTAGTTCTTTACCTTCTATAACTAGGTCATTTTCTTTGTATATCCCTACTTCTTTAGCTATAGCTATGGCTGTATTTATATTATCTCCTGTTATCATAACTGGCTTAATACCTGCAATGTAACATCTTTTTATTGATTCTGCTACTGTATCTCTTGGTGGGTCAATCATTCCTACTAACCCGACAAATATTAAATCTTTTTCGCATTCTTCTATTTTGTATTCATTTTTCTTTTCTATATCTTTAAAAGCTAAACCAAGTACTCTTAATGCTTCATCAGATAATAGTTTTTCATTTTCTTTAATCTCGTTTTTATGTTTTTCTGTTAATTTTATTATTTTTCCGTTTAAATAATATTTTGTAGATATATTTAATATATTATCTAGACTACCTTTTGTTAAAACATTATTTGTTTTTTCAAAATTATTTATCGTTGTCATTAATTTTCTATCTGAATCAAATGGAAATTCATATATTCTTTCATTTTTTATTTCTTTATTTTTTTCAACGTACTGATATAGTGCTATTTCTGTTGGATCTCCTATATAGTTATCTTTATCTTTGGTTACATCGTTGCATAAGAACATAATTTCATGCATTTTATTATCTTCTACTTCTTTAGTAATTTCGTTGTTAAAATAAAATTTTCTAACTGTCATTTTGTTTTTTGTTATAGTACCTGTTTTATCACTGCATATTATCTCTGTACTTCCTAGAGTTTCAACTGAAGATATTTTTCTTACTACAGCGCTTTTTTTTGCTAGTTTTGTCATTCCAAGTGATAATATAACTGTTATTACTGCTGGTAATCCTTCTGGTATTGCCGCTACTGCAAGTGATATTGAAATTATGAATACATCTAGAATTGGGTCACCGCTTGAAACTCCGATTATCAGCATTATAAAAACTATAATTCCTACAATAATTGTTAATATTTTACTAATGTTATTTATTTTCTTTTGAAGTGGTGTTTCGCCACTTACTTCTGTTGATAGGCTTTCTGCTATTTTACCAAGTTCAGTATTCATCCCTGTTGCAGTTGTTATTGCCTCGCATTTTCCATATACTATGCTACTACCGGAAAAAATCATGTTTGTTCTTTCACTTATAATCACTGTATCTTTTATTATTTCTTTATCCTTACTTACTGATCCTGATTCTCCTGTTAGAGATGCTTCTTCAACTTTTAGTGAAGCTGACCACATAATTCTAGCATCAGCTGGGACATAATCTCCTGCTTCTAACACTAAAATATCTCCGGGAACTATACTTTCAATATTAGTTATAATTATTCTATTATTTCTTCTAACTTTAACGTCTGGTACTGACATCTTTCTTAGTTCTTCAACTGCTTTATCTGCTTTAGCTTCTTGTAAATATCCTAATAAAGCATTTATTACAACTATTCCCAATATTATAAAACCTTCTACTAATGATTCTTTTTCTATTAACGCTATTACGAAAGATATGATTGCTGTTACAATCAAGATTATAACCATTAAATCTTTAAATTGGGATAAAAATTTATAAAATTGAGATTTTTTCTTTTTTTCTTCTAGCTTATTTTTACCATATTTTTCTAATCTTTTGTTAACTTCTTTTTCAGTTAACCCTTCTTTAGATGTTTTTTTATCTTTTAATACTTCTTCTATTTCTTTTTGATATTCTTCTATAGCCATAACACCCTCCATTATGATTATATCAAAAAAAAAAGATAAATTCTATCTTTTATAAACTGTTTTCTAAAGTCAAACTTATAGTTTCTGTTTTCCCGTTTCTATCTAATTCTATTTCAATTGTTTCACCAATATTGTATTTATATAATATATATTTAAAGTGAACACTGTCTTCAATAGAAACTCCATTTATTTTTAGTATTATGTCATTTTTTTCTAGTCCGTATTTTTCGGCAGTAGAATTGTTATTAACATCTATAATTACTATCCCTGAACTATAAATTTTATCTAATTCAATATTATAATTAGCTAATGCATAGTCGTTATTGGCATCAATTAAAGATATTCCTAATAATGGTTTTTGTATTTCTTCTCCATTTTCTAATTTGTCTAAAATTGAAATGGCCATTTCGATTGGAATAGCAAATCCCATTCCTTCAATTTCATCTTCAACTAGTTTCAAAGTATTGATTCCTATTACTTCTCCATTAGTATTGATTAGTGGTCCTCCACTATTACCTGGATTAATAGCTGCTGTTATTTGAATTACATCCATAATAAACTCTGAACCATCTGTTAAATCTACGGTTACTTTTCTATCTAATCCTGAAATTATACCATTAGAAACTGAACCATAATATATTTCATCTATTGGTGTACCAATAGCTAAAACATGATCTCCAACTTTTATATCTGTACTTGCACCTAATTCAGCTACTGTTGTTACAATTGACTTTGGAACTCTAATTACTGCTAGATCTGATAGTTCATCACTACCTAATAATTCTGCTGTTTCTGTTTCTGAGTTATTATTTGAAACTTCTATTTCTTTATAATTGTCAATTACATGATTATTGGTTAATAGGTAACCATAATTTTCATCTGTTTTATAAACGAATCCAGTTCCTAATGATGTTCCTTGGTTTGTTGTTACCATAATTGTCATTACTGCATCGTGAACTTTATCCACTATCGGTGAATAAGTATCGGTTGCTGTAATGTTTACGTTTTGATTTATTGTTTCTTCAGTATCTTCATTCATATTGTAAAAATAAATTGTTCCATTTATTCCAATTAATAAAGTCACTATAATCACTATGATGTGAGTTAATAAATTTTTCATAATATTCACCTTCTTTTATTCTAAAATTCCATCTTTTTCTTCTTTTAATTCTTCCCAATTTTCTGGTAAGCCCATTTTCTTTAGGATATCTTTTGTTTTTACTGATTTGATTTTGTTATCTAATATTTCAATTTCATATGCTATTTCATTAGCTAATTCTGTGAATAATCTTGACCACAAAAGTTGTTTAAACACTATCATAATTGCAAATATATCGTTTTTTCCATATTCATAGTCGTCGTGTATTTTTGTTATTTTAAGTTTTTCGTGATATATTCCATCAGGTATAGTTTTTTGAGTACGGCAGTCATATAGTATATCTTCATGAGCACATAAGTTTCTGTAGTTTGATAATAAAGTTAGGTATGATGTTAGTTCATCTACTTTTACTTCATATATATCTGCAATTTCTTTTTGATCTTCATATTTTAAGACACTATAAAATTCTGAAACAATTCCAAAAGAAAGCACTTTAACTGAGACCCATAGTGGGATAAATCCATATTTGTGAACATAATGTTGTGTGGCTCTGTGTTGTTTGCTATTTAATCTAATCTGTCTTTTAACTTTATTTAAAACATCATTTACATGTGTTAATTTAAAGCTTTCGGTTTTAAAATTTTTTGGATTTAAATATTGTTTTTCTTTATATCCATATTTTTTAGATAAATAATTACTAATTACTGATTTAATGTTGTTTTCAATAATTAGAATATATTTAAACAAGATATTTCTAATTTCTCTATCAAACCAAAATATGGCGTATAATTCTCTAAATGTTGCTCCATTAACGAATTTTTCGTCGTTATTTTTTTCCATTAATAAATGACGGTATCCATTTATAAAAAAATAGTTTTCTTTTAACAAAATTTCTTTTACTTCATCATAATTATTAACAACTAATCCTCTTTGTTGTAATATTGTGATTTGATCATCTAAACTTTTAAATGTTTTTAATTTCATACTCTCACCATATTAATTATATCATAATTTTCTTTTTAAAGTATGTATTTTTTGAAATAAGATTATGATAATTTGATGAAAAAAAAAGATTTACGGTTGTAAATCTGTTGTGAATTTATATATTCTATTAGTTCTTGTAAATACTGGTAATTTCAGTAGATCTACTAATGGCAAATCTATTTGCATGTATGTAAGAACTCCATACTGGAAATATTCTCTTCCAATAGGGTTTGTTTTGTCAACATAAACACAATATTCAAATTGTTCATCATCATAAGCAACTAAAGTCATATTATTGTAAGTTGGAGCACAATCGTTATCATCTTGTAATTTGTAACCTATACTTGATAGTCTTAGGTTAATATCTCTTAGTGATAAATGGTTGTATCCTTCAAATTCTTCAATTAGAAATACAATACTATTATTTATTTTAAATGTCTTATAATAACTTAATGTTGCTGATATAAATGCAAATACAATTAAGATAAATATTATTATTATATTATATAAAAATGTATGTCCTATTGGTGAACTCATTTATATCAACTCCTTGTTTATATATTATTCTGGTAAAGTGATTGTTCCACCTTTTCCATCTTGGCAAGAACCTTCTTCCCAATAACCACCAAGTGAATTACAATTTGCTTCATCTTCAACGTTTGACATGGCACTATTAACCAATGGGATAGCGATTGCTGCAATAACTCCAATTAAGATAATTGTGATTACTGTCATGTTTGCTTCTCCTGCTGCTTCTTTCATGTTTCCCCTCCTATCTAATTACTATGATTTTATTATATCACATCACTGTTATTTTAATCAAGAATTTAGTAGTTCATCATCATTGTCATTGATAATAGCAATAACATCATGATTCCCCCACCTGTTGAAAATAACATAATCATTGTTTTTTGTTCCATTTTTCCTAGACGTTCTGCGTATCTTTGTTCACGAGATTTATTTTGTAAATTAGATACTGTTCTCGAAAACATCATTAGTTGTTCTTGTTTTTCATCTTGAGATCCTAAACTTAATCGATAAAGTAATCTCATCATTCTCATTGAATCTCTAACTGGGTATGTTCTAGCGAATTCCATGTATGGATCAACTGTCATGTCCCCACCTTCAATTTGACTTACTAAAGTTCTTAATCCCATTTTAAACACTTCTGGTGAATGCTCTATTGATCTTGAAAGAGCAATAGGAACTGTATAATGTTGAACTAAGATTTCTAAACTTTTTAAGTAATATGGTAGTAATAAATTTATATTGTGTAGGTTTCTTTTGTAATAAGATCTTAAATTCATATATTCTTGTTTAAAGACCATATATCCTACAAATATTAGTGCTATTACATAAAGAAATTGCATTTGTTGTAATAGTAAGACAAATAATACTGCTACAACTAGTAAAGCATTTCTTATTCTGTTACTATACATTTTGTTAATGTCTACTTCTTCACCATATTTTAATTTTAATAAGAATTCGTAATCTGATTCAATTAATAATCTAAAGGCTGGTTTTATTTCTTTAATAAACCTACTTGGTTCAAAAAATTTATTATAAATAACTAGGAAGACTAATATAATTGCTATAAATAAAAATACCATTATTCTGCCCCCACATTCTCATTATAAAATTTTTCTCCGTTTAGTAAGAAATATGTATTTAATAATACTATTCCATGAAGTAATAATTGTACATACCAAAGTTGCAGCATAGTTAAGTAACTTTCTGTCCCTAATAAGAATTGTACTAGCATTACCATAAAATATAATACAACACCAAATTGTAAGAATTTTTTATGAAATACTGCTCTGTCCATTCTGTCTCGATATACTCCTTCAACTAGCATATCTATATCTAGAGACATATTTTCTAATGATCCTGATGCATCTCTAGCACCTTCATTAGTTATTTGTAAAAATATTTGATGCATATTTTTGATTAAGTAGTAATCGTATTTTTTGTTCATAAATTCTATTGCTTCAATTACTGTTCCGTTTTTATACGACATATCAATCATTGTTTTGATATCGCTTCTTATCGGATCTTCTAAAACTCCTGATTCGTAAACCCCTTCTAAAGCTTTGACGAATGCTTGAGTTGTTGCGAATTCCATTATAGTGTTTGTTGCATATACTTGTATTTGTTCAAATATAAATTCTGAATATAATCTTTTACATCTTAGGTATGCTAAGTAAGGAATAATTGAAATTGCTGCAATTGCATAAACAATACTCCAAATTATATTATAAAAATATAAGTATGAAACAACTGCTGCTCCTATTGAGAATATAAGAATCTGAATTGTATATTGTCTTGGTGTATATTCTTGACCTAGTTCTTTAACTTTTTCCCTTACTACCTTAAATGAATAAGGAGCATACTTATCATATAAAAATTCAGCTTGACTCATTATATACTTATAGGTGTTTTGTCCACGGAAGTTTCTATATATTATTAAAAACACAATTATTATTGCAATTAATATAAAAACTAATTCTGTCATTTTATAACCTCCTATTCATTAATTTCTGGTGTTTGGTCTAATTCTGGTCTATAGAAGTTTGGTGGGAGTGCTACTCCTTGTCCTTCTATGTATTCTATTAAATATTTACTTGGATTTTTTCTGTGGATTTGTCCTGTTGCAAATTTTTTGTATATTACATTGTATTTTGCTTCATTGTCTTCAGTAACAAAGAATTCTGTTACTTCTCCAACTTCACGAACAAATCTTTTTGTTTGTTTATCTTGGTACCCTCTAATGTAAACTCCTAATTGTACGTATCTATAAATTGATTTTAGAAATTGATCTATTTCTTGATTTGTTTCTAATAAACTGTACATACGATTTGGTATAGATGATGCTTTATCAGCATGTATTGTCGATAAAATATAATGTCCTGATGAAATTGAGTTTCTTACAGCCATTACTGCTTCAGCACTACGTACCTCTGATAGTAATATCCATTTAGGATTTTGTCTCATACATGTAACAAGTACATCTGAATATGAGGCAATATTATTTGTTTTCATTGCAACTATATCACGATGTGGAAATATTCTATCAAGATGTAGTTCTAGAGTATCTTCTATTGTTATTAATTTTTCATCTACTCTTGTTTTAGATGCTAAATACTTTACAAACTCTGTTTTTCCTGAACCTGTTTCTCCACATACAATTATATTGCAATGGGCTAAAACGGCTTGTACAAGAAAATCATGAACTTCTTCTGTTATATATTGCTCTGATAATATTTTTTCTTTTTCTAATCGTATTTTTGCTGGTGTCTTTCTGATAACACAAGCTATTCCGTTACTAGCGATTGAATCATGAACGAAATTCATACGCAATTCTGAACTTTCTGAATCTAGGAAAGGGTGAGCAGCATTAAAGCTTCTACCCATAACATTTGAACATTGAAATGCTAATTTTTCCATCATTGAATCATTTACTTCAGGATTTTCTACTCTAACATAACCCCTTGATAAAGTTTTTAACCATAATTGTCCACCATTACTATAAGATATATCTGTTACATCATCTAGTACTAGATATTGTTTTAGTGGACCAAAATCAATTTGTGAGAATAATGATTCTTGCATTATTGAATCCCAGTTGTTGTTTCAGGGTTTGTTGGTAAGTTTTGTGTTTCTGGCACTACTGGTGCTTCTGGTGTAACTGGTGTTTCTGGATCTGTTATAGTTCCATCTGTAACTGTTCCTGTTATACTATCAATATAACTGATTAATTCATTTCTATTTAATGTAATATCTGCTTCTGGTGGTGTTCCTCCATATGGTACTGGGAAAGTCTCGACTAATGCTGATAGATATTCAGTTTTTTTAAGAATAATGAAGATATCTTCAGGAACTCCTATTAAAATTGTATCTGGTTCTCTTAGTTCTTGTGTATTTTCAAATACATCTAAACCATCTGAATCTTTTACTGCTACTACTTCTACTTGTGATACTATTCTACCTATCATTAATCTATTGAATTCATCATAAGCTTTCATATAAATATCAATTACATCTCCTGGTTTAATTGAATTACCATATGTTGAATCAATATCAACTTTTAATGCATATGGACGGTAACCATCTTCTAGCATTGAGAACTCTGATCCTGGAATTTCTTCTTGAGAAATTACAACATCTTGATAAAACATACTTCCTGCTGGAATTACTGTGTTAATATCACTATATTGTCCTACAATGAAGTTTTTATTTGTAATAACGTTTGATGATACTGATACTCCTGGTACTTCTATTAATTCAACCATATCATTTGTAATTAATGTGCGTGGCTGAATTGTTACTAAAGCAATAGGTACTTTTATTGGTTTAGTTTGGCTTTCTACTGAAGTTGTGTATCCCCAAAATAATAGTGCTAATATAACTATAACCCCTATTACAGTTACAGTATTTTTGTTTGTAATAAATTTCTTTAAAGAAATCATAAAATTATTCATATTTATTCCCCTTTCTTAATATGGTGTTTCTAATATAGCATCTAATCTATTAACTATATCGAATTCCATAATTGCTCCTGTTACGTTTTCATCTTCTGTACTACTTACTCGTATACTTACTTTAGGAGGTTGTTCTGAAACATCAAATATCTCTATTTTGTAAGTACTAGATAGTAATGCACTTTCAGAAAAACGTCTTAAAAAGTTTTCTACAAATTTTTCTCTATCTATTTTTACTGTTCCAGATCTTCTGTATTCTGCTAAATCTAGTGCATCAAACATTGCGGCTTCTGTCGCTTCTTTTAATAAGTGATAGTTATGTTCGTCTGTATTTGTTATTGCTTGAAAAAATATCATAAATACAATCGCTAATATTCCTATACCTACTATAGATGCAGCCCAAAACGATTCTTTCATTTTACCTCCTTTATTTGTAAATATTATTTTCTTTATTGATTAAGTAAATTTTGATTGCTGCTGATATAATTATAGCACCTAATACTATGTAGTAATAATTATAAAGAAATTCTCCTATACGATCCCATACTGTTATATCTTCAGGTGGTATTTCTTCTTCTGGTGGTGGTTCTATAATTAAACTTTTTTTATATTCTTCTAACTCATAATTAAATTCTTCATAAGTTAATTTATGAGTTGACCATTTATCACATAGGTAATGATTTTCATAACCTACGCATGCTTGATCTTTATAAAATGAATTATAAGTAGGAAGTTGTATTCTGATATATCTTAAGTTTTTATCTATACAATCACCTTGTGCTACATTAACTTGCATTGTGATAGTTTGTCCACTTTGATAACCTGTTAGCACTAAATCTTGACTACTATAATCATATCTTGATTTATTAACTTCATCATATAAATATATTCCTGGAGTTAGGTTTGATATCGTAACAGTAAACGAAACAGAATCAATGGTATCAACGTAATCATATTTGTAAACAATGTTATTTGTTCTTTTAGTAAATTCAAGTATTTCATCATTGCTACAATAGAATGCTTCAACATTTATAAATGGTACAAATATAAACAATAAACAAATCCACTTTATCATACTTCCTCCTTTATTATAACATATCATTTATAAAAAATCACTTTAATTTATATAAATATGTTTCGTTTTGTAAATTAATTTTTAATGATATTGATTCTGCTAGTTTTATTTCTTGATTAATTTCTATAAAGATTATATCTGTTGTTTCTGTCTCATAGAAATTATTTTCATCGAAAGTATCAAAATTTTTTATTTCTCCATTTAATGTGTATTGAATGGAACCGTAATTAGCAATTAAATCATATAAATTATGAACATCACTTATATTTTCTATTCCTGATGTTGTGTAATCTAATCTTAGTAGTGTTTCTCTGTAGTTTTTATCTATATATGGATATATGTATGATTTAAAATCATAGCAAGTAGTATCGCAAAATTGATAGTTTAATGTGTAATTATCCTCTATTTGATAATTCGTTATTTTTATTTTGTATTCTTCTATAAATGAATTTTTTATTATCATTTCTTCATTTATATTTGATTGGTGTGTTGTTGTTTCTGTTATTAAATCGTTATACTTTATGTTTACTTTTGTTGATTTTGATGTATTTAAACTTAATTTATCTAAAAATTCGAATATTATATCTCTATCAGCTAGTAATTTTGGTATTTCATAAATTAGTACGTATTGTTCATAATCATCTGAAATTGGATCACTTAAATATACATTTCCAAATTCATTAATCAAATCTTTATTTAGAAGTGTTGGTATATATGTATAATTATCGATAATTATTTGTGTAGTTGCTATATCTAATATATTTTTTTCTACTGTGTTGTTTTTTATATTGATTTTAACTATCAAATTGTAGTTTTCTTGTTTTTCATTTTCACTTAATTCAATCAAATATGAATCAAGAACTGACATAGTGAATCCGTTACCACTAAATAATTGTTTTTGATTTAGTATTTTTTCATTGTTATTTAGTGCTAAAAAGACTGATATAGTAATTAAAGCTACCACAAACACTGCAAAGATATGAGCAAATAATTTATTTTCTAAATATGCATATTTGGCTTTTCTTAAAAAATGTCTAAATTTTCTTTTTGTAACATTGTAATCAACTTTCACACTTACTTCGAATTCTTCATTATCTGTGTCAGTTATTTCTAAGCCTTGTAAATCACCAGCAAAATCGAATTTTCTTAAATCTAGACCAACTGTTCTTATAACTAAAATAAAAATATTTAATATTTGAGCCATGAAGCTTATAGATATAAAATCTCTAAGTGCTCTTACAATTCTTAAATCGACTAAGTTTTCATTTAGCTCAGCTAGATTTAAGTCAATAGCTACTAATAACACTATAACTGATATGTAAATAATTAAATTAAATATGTAAATTAGAAATGGTTTTTTTTTGACTATTAGGACAAATAAGATTATTGTTGTTGTAATTATACTTAAAATTGGAATTGCATAAATAATTCCGTACATTAATTTATCTGATAATTCTTGTCCAATAACACTTATTGTTGTACTAGTATAATCGTTATAAAAGTCTAAAATATTGAAAGTCCGATATAATAAGTATGCTGCTAATATTGTTAAAATTAAATGAAAAAACCGAAAGAATTTAATAAAAACTGCATATGGTTTTCTTAAAATCACAATTACACCCCTTTTATTATATATATCAATTATACATTATTTTGTTTTTTTTAACAACTGTGTTATGAAAAAAAATAATAAAAAAAAGTGATTTTATTCACTTTGTAATTCTATATAAATATATCTATCTTTATCACTTAAATCTTTAATAATTTCGGCATTAGAATTTAAGTATTTTTTTGCTAATTGTTGTATTTCTTTTCCTTGCATATAACCTATTTCAAATAGTATAATTCCATTTTTATTTAAGTGTTTTTTAGCTTTTTTTAATATTTGTTCATAAAAATATAAACCGTTGTTTGGAGCATATAAAGCTAAATTAGGCTCATTGTCTTTTACAATTTTTTCTATTTCTTCATCATAACTTATATATGGAGGATTACTTATAATACAATCGTATTTTTCTCTTAGTAATTCTATCATGTCGCCTTCAATAAAATTTATATTAACTTTATTTAATAAAGCGTTTTCTTTAGCTACATCTAAAGCTTTATTTGAAATATCTATTGCATCTACTGTGCATTCTATTTCTTTTTTCAAAGTTATAGCTATAGCACCTGAACCTGTACCTAAATCTATTATTTTAGGGTTTTTATTTTTTAGTTTATTAATAGCTATTTCAACTAGTCCTTCTGTTTCAAATCTAGGTATTAATACATTTTCGTTGACTTTGAAAATATGTCCGTAAAATTCTACTTCTCCAATTATATATTGTGGAGGTATTCCTTGTTTTAGTTTTTTTATACCTTCTTTTAATTGGTTTTCGTTTAAATATTTTTTTAAATATTCTACTGACATTATTCTCCTCTTAATTTACGATTTTGGTCTTCTGTTATAAGGGCTGTTATTACTTTATCTATATCACCAAGCATTACTCTATCTAAAATATTTAAAGTAAAACCTATTCTGTGGTCTGTTACTCTGTTTTGTGGGTAATTGTAAGTCCTAATTTTTTCAGAACGATCTCCTGTTCCTATTTTATTTCTTCTTTCTGCACCCATTTCTTTTTCTTGTTCTTGTAGTTTTAAATCATATAAACGAGCTTTTAATACTTTGATTGCTTTATCTTTGTTTTTTATTTGGCTTCTTTCTGATTGGGAATAAACTATTAATCCTGTTGGAATGTGTGTTAATCTTACTGCTGAATCTGTTGTATTTACACCTTGTCCTCCACATCCACTACTTCTTGTAACATCGACTCTAACTTCATTCATGTCTAAATCAGCGTCAACTTCTTCTACTTCTGGCATAACTAGTACTGTAGCTGTTGAAGTATGAACTCTTCCTTGTGTTTCTGTTTGAGGTACTCTTTGTACTCTATGAGCACCAGATTCATATTTAAGTTTAGAATAAACATTCTCTCCTCTTATAATTGCACTTATCAATGAAAAACCTCCAGCTTCTGAACGTTCTTCGTCCATCACTTCTATTTTCCAACCTTCTTTTTCTGATAATTTTTTATACATATCATATAAATCACCAGCAAAAATATTACCCTCATCTCCTCCAGCTGCTCCTCTAATTTCTAGAATAACATTTTTTCCATCATTTGGATCTTTTGGTAATAATACTATTTCTATTTCTTCTTCAGTTGTTTTTTTCTTTTCTTCTAGTTCTGTTAATTCTTCACGTGCAAAAATAGCTAATTCTGGGTCTTTCAACATTTCTTTCGCTGCTGTAATATCACTTATTAATTCTTTATAAGTTTGATATTTATCATAAGCTTCTTTAATTGAGGCTTGTTCTTTAGCTAAAGACATTGTTTTTTTTATGTCTGATAAAGTTTCTGGTTTAATCATTTCTTCTGTAAGTTCATTGTACTTTTTTTCTATTGCTTCTAATCTTTCTAACATTTTAATGCTCCTTTCGAACCGGATTACATTATACTATATTTTCGGTTATTTTTCAATTGTTTTCTTTAATATGTTTTGCTTTTTCTAGTAATCTGTACAAATCTTTTTCATTAAATGGTTTTGTTAAAACATCTATAATAGGGTATAAGCATGCTTTTGATACTGTGTCTTTTGTATCATCTCCAGTTATAATACATACTGGTATATCTTTAAATTTTTTTTCATTTTTTAAATATTCAAGAACTTCAAATCCACTTGTTTCTGGCATGTTTAAATCTAAGAATAATAAAGATACTGTATCATGTTCTTTTATCAGTTCTAAAGTTTCGGTTCCATCTTTTGCTTCTAAAATTTCGAAATTATCTTTAAATACTTTAACTATAAATTCTCTTATAATTTTTGAATCATCAGCAACAATTACTTTATTATTTATTTGTACTTCTGATTCTAGGTATTTTTTTAGTATGTGTGCATTTTCTTTAATTGCTGCAAAAAGTTCATTATAAAAAGTAGGGGAGTATTCACTAAATAACTGATTATCTATTATTTTAGTTATGTTTTTAAACCCCATATTTAATGTTTCTAGTTTTAATTGTTTAATTAATTCTAGATATTTATTTTCATTATCTTTATTTACATTTAATTCATTTACTGTTGTTTGTATTTTTTCTAAGTAATTTTTTATTTTCAATGTGTAATATTCTATATCTCCGTATACATCTATATTATTTGTTGTTAAAATTTGTAAATCTTTATTCATTATATGCCTCCATTTTAATTATTATATCATAATAAAAATAAATTTGCTTATTTTTGTTGTAATTTAAAGTAAAATAATTTATAATTTTTACAGGAGGTTTTATGAAAGTTAAAGTTAATGAAGAAAACTGTATCGGTTGTGGAGCATGTGCTTATGATTCTAACAATTTAATTGAAATTGATGGAGTAGCTAAAATTATGTTACCAACTAAAGATAGTGAAGGATTTTATAGCGTTAGTGGTGAAAATGAAAGTATTTTCAGTGAAGCAGCTTCTGTATGCCCAGTAAATGCTATTGAAATTAAATAGTAAAAAGTAATATTTTTATAAAATAACAAAAAAATGTCTGATTGACATTTTTATTTTAAACTATATAGCTTTTTCACTTCTTTTATTGATAATTTTCTGCTTTCACCTGGTTTTAATGTTTCAGTAGTTAAAAAGGCTAACTGATCTCTTTTTAATTTTAAAACATCATATCCTAGAGCTTTAAACATATTTTTTACTTGGTGGTTTTTACCTTCATGAATAATTAATTGAATAAATGATTTGTTATTTTTTTTGTCTATTTTTTTTGTTTTAGCTATACAAGGTGCTGTTTTATATCCATCTATAATTACCCCTTTTTTTAGTTTAATTATTTCTTCTTTTGATAAAATTCCATCTATTTTTGCTGTGTATATTTTTTCTATTTTATTACTTGGATGCATTAATATATTAGTTAGTTCACCATCATTAGTTAAAAGTAATACTCCTGTTGTGTCGTAATCTAATCTTCCAACTGGGTATAATCTTTTTTCTGATGATACTAGATCTATAACTGTTTTTCTATTTTTATCATCGTTTGTCGTTGTGACAACACCTCTTGGTTTATTTAATAAAATATATTCTTTATCTTCTTTATCTATAATTTTATTTTCAACCATTATTTGGTCGCTTCCTGAAACTTTTTTTCCTAATTCTGTAATATATTCTCCATTTACTTGAACTTTACGTGCTAGAATTAATTCTTCTGCTTTTCTTCTTGAACAATAACCACTATTTGCTATTACTTTTTGCAATCTCTCCATTTAAATCACCTGTATAGATTATATAGTATTTACAACAATAAAGCAAGTTAAAAGATGATATTACAAACTATTATTGATATTATAATTGCTGCTATGTCTGCAAATAATCCAACAAATAGGGCGTATTTTATTTTTTTTATGCCAATACTTCCAAAATACAGTGTTAGTACATATAAAGTAGTATCTGTTGTACCTTGAACAAATGAGGCTAGAGTTCCTAGATATCCATCTGGGCCTATTGTTTCGTAAATTTGAACTAGTATAGCTAACGATGATGTTCCTGATATAGGTCTCATTATAAACATTGGTATTATATTAGTTGGTATAAAATCAATAAATCTAAATATATCATTTACTATTTGACTTTCTAAAAATAAATTTACAGCTAACAACATTGCTAATAAGCATGGAAATATTTTTAATATCATAGGAAATGATTCTGTTGCACCTTCGACAAATACATCAAATATATCTATTTTTTTTATAATTCCATAAGCAATTACAATTAATACTGTAATTGGTAATATATATTCACTCATATTTTTTCCTCATTATTAAGTCCATAATTAAACCTATACTACTACCTAGTGTAGTTATTATTATAATTGGCATGATTATGGAGGTAGGATTTTGACTCTGATACATCATTCTTAAAGATATTATTGTCGTTGGTATTAGAGTAACACCACTAGTATTTAAAACTAAAAATGTTATCATTGCTGGGGTAGCTGTGTCTTTTTTTTTATTTAATTTTTGTAATGATTCCATTGCTTTTAATCCAAATGGGGTAGCCACGCTTCCTAATCCAAACATATTAGCTATTATGTTAGTTGAAATATAATTTAAACTTTCATGATTTTTTGGTATAGTAGGGAACAAAAATTTTAAAATTTTACTTAGTTTTTTTGATAGTTTATTTAATAATCCTGATTTTTCTGCTATTTTTGTTATCCCTAACCAAAGAGCTAATACTGGGAACATTTTTAGTATCATATCTAGTGATTGTATTGATGATTCTAATAATTCTTTATTTATAATATCTATTTTATTTGTTAATATACTATATATTATTCCCATAGAAATAAGCAAAAACCAAATTATATTTATCATTTAAAATATCCAATCTATTATTTTTTGAAAAAAATTTTTTTCTTTATTTTCAATGTATATGTTTTCTATTTTTATTATTTTGTCATTTATAATTACATTAATCATTCCAACTATATCTCCGTTGTTATAATCTTTATTTTGTTCTAGTTTGTATTCTAATGTAACTTCATAATTGTCATTATCTATAACGTAATTTAAATTATTATTTATATATAACTGTGAATCTTTATAAAAATTTTCATTTGGTATATTTAGTTCTCCTTTTTTTAATATTTCTATTACTTTTAGCTTCTCAAAAGCTTCTTCAAATAGGTTAATGTGATCAACAAAGTCATTTCCATCATTTAAAGTCACTGCTACTAAATTGATATTATTTTTAGATGCTGTTGTTACTAAAGTTCTTTTTGCTTGATCTGTATATCCTGTTTTCCCTCCTGTAATATAATTTTCTTGATATAATAGTTTATGTTTATTGTCAAAATGGTGGTGTTTTATATTAGTTTCAAACTTATATTCTTCTGTACTGGTGATTTTTTTATATGTTTCATTTTTCATCGCATATGAGGTTAATATTGCCATATCATAGGCAGTAGATAAGTTACCGCCATTTTGATCTAATCCATGAGGATTATTAAATATTGTATTTTTCATTCCAATTTCTTTTGCTTTTTCATTCATTAATTGGACAAATTGTTCTGTATTTTGTGAGATATTGTTTGCTATTGCTAATGCTGCATCATTTCCACTTCTTAACATTAGACCATATATTAGACTTTCTAAGGTTATTTCTTCGCCTTTTTCAAGATAAATTGAAGAACCGTATGCTGTATCTATTTGATTTTCAATTATAACAATATCACTTAGATTTCCTTTTTCAATAGCTATAATTGCTGTCATTATCTTAGATATGGATGCAATTGGTCTTATCAAATTTTCATTTTCTTTATATATGATTTGTCCAGTATTCATTTCATACAATATTGCTGCTGTAGCACTTGTTTCATATGCATTTATTTTAAGCGGTATCAATA
>CAYJEL010000008.1:0-24277 GCA_964369245.1 uncultured Muribaculaceae bacterium | reverse complement strand
ATAGGAATTTTATCGAAATCGAAAACTTTTAACATATATAACCCTCTTTTCTTCTTTTATGACTAGTTTTTATTCCTATTTTATTATATAATATATTTAGAATATTATCAAGATAAAGGGGTTAAATTATGAAAAAACAGAATAAAAAAGGGTTTGTACTAGTAGAAACTATTATAATTTCAGTTGTTGTAACAACAGCTTTATTATTAATATATATTCAACTTATGACTATTAATAGTAGTTTTAAAAAGCATTTTTCTTATGATAATGTTGATAAACTTTATTTAACTGAGAATATAGTTGATTATATTAAAACAAATGACATGGCTATATTTCAAAATAACAGTCAACCTTATGTAAATATAACTAGTTGTGATAATACATATTTTGAAGATTATGCTTATTGCCGTACATTGTTTAGTGCATTAGGAGTTGAAAATATAATATTTACAACTAACAATATTACAACTTTAAAACAAAATGTTAATACATATGATTTTAGTGAAAAATTAAAAGAATATATCAAAATTTTAAGCATTAGTAATGAAAGTGGTTATAGAATTATAGTTGAATATGATGATGAAACATTTGCATCACTGAAAGTAGATTAGGAGAGATATTATGAAAAGAGGATTTACAACAGTTGAGGTTATCATTACCTTTGGTATTACAATTGTACTAGCTACAATGCTATTTCAACTAGTAATAATAATGAATGATATATATAATATAAATGAAACTAAAACAGAACTTATAAACGACATTTCATTAGTTACTTACTCTATTAATGATAAAATAAGTAACAACACCATAACTAATATAAACGATTGCGGAAATAATTGTATTGAATTAGTTTACTTAAATGGAACTAGAGATACCTTAAAAATTGATGGAAAATCAATCTTATTTGGAGAAGATAATTATGTATTTGATGATAATACTAACTTAGCCTCTTTACAAGTTGATAAAATATCAGTTCCAATAAATGCTAATACTGTTATGGATAGTGTTGCATTAATTCAAATTCATTTAGTTAATGATTATGTATCATATGATGAATTTGTAAAAATAGCATATCAATTTAACAGTGTTTCTTCTAACGTAGTAATCCAATAATTAAAAATAAAAGTATTGAAATTATTATATGCAATATTCTAGCCAATAAAAATGGTAAATATTTAACCTTAGTTTGGCTTATAATACTTATAATTTGAGTGTGAACAGATAAACCACCAAAGGATAAAATCGCTAATATTAAAATAGCTTTAAAATCATTACTAACACGAAGTAAACTAACATGTTTTAAACCTTGAGTCATTTCCAAGATACTTGAAATAATTGTTTTAGAATAAATTGATAAATTAAAATTATTATCAATAATAGTTGTAATAATTAAAAATATTGTGACAATACCAAGAATTAATAACAAAGTATTTATACTATTTAATATAGCATTACCTAAAATACCACCAAATTTTAGTTTATTATTTATTCTTTTTTTATGCATTTTAATTAAAGCATTTTTAAAAGAAAATGTAACTTTTTCTTCTGTTTTGTTATAATTTCTAATTAATATACCTATTATAATATTAGAAAAATAATGACACATCATAACAGTAATACCTAAATTATAATCTTTTAAAAATGAAACAGAAATAGTACCAAGAATAAACAAAGGATTAGAAAAATGAGAAAACATTAATATCTTAGTAGCTTCCTTATCATTTAATTTATTTTGATTTATAAGTTCACTTGTATATTTAGCATTACTAGGAAAACCAGTTAACATACTCATAAAAAAAACAAAAGAAGCATTTTTATTAACTTTAAACAACTTTATAAAAACAGGACTAAACAATTCACTTATTAGTTCAATAAAACCAAAATTAATTAATAATTCAGCTAAAACAAAAAAAGGGAATAACGAAGGAAATAAATTATTAATCCAAATATCAAAAGAATATTTTACAGCATTTAATATTGTATTTGATTCAGCTAATATTTCATATGTACAAAACATTAAACATATCATAATACTGGTACTAATAATTATTTTTCTCAATATATTCACCATTTTCTTATCAAGGAGGACACTATGTTTATTAAGTTATATGAAAGTATTATTAAAATTATTAAAGAAAATTATAAATTTTTATTATGTATGATTTTACTTGTTTTCACATTTACATTTAAATTACCATACTATATAAATGCTCCTGGAGGTTTAATTGATATTTCTGATAGAGTAGATATAGATAATGAGATTAGTGGTTCATTAAACATGGTTTATGTTTTAGAAATGCAAGCAACCATTCCTACATATTTATTTTCTTTAATTAACACCGATTGGGAACTAATACCTAAAAGTGAATACACCAATGATGAAGATACATCAAACCTAGATTTAGTAGGTAAACTACTTTTAGAAGAATCAACCTCTAATGCTATGATCGCTGCATTTAAAGCATCAAGCATAGACTTCACTATCACAAACGAAAAAGTATATACTTATTATGTTTTAGAAGAGGCCAATACAACTTTAGAAATGGGTGACCAAATTTTAGAAATAAATAATATCCCTATTTTAAATAAACAACATTTAAGCGATGTTATAAACAGTTATAATGATAACACCAAATTAGAAATTAAAACTGATAATGGTATCAAAGAAGCTGTTATATTCAATGAAGACGATACTAATTACATTGGAATAGGGGTAGTTGAAACCAAAGATGTTAGCAGTACTAAAGACATTGATTTCTTTTTTGAAGATTCCGAATCAGGACCCAGTGGTGGTTTAATGATCACGTTATCACTTTACGGAAGTTTAAATAACATCGATATCACAAACAATTTAAAAATAGCTGGAACTGGAACAATTGATGAATTAGGAAATGTTGGACCTATTGGTGGAATTAAATTAAAAATAAAAGCAGCTGATGAAAATGATGTTAATGTTTTTTTCTCACCAATTGAACATTGTGACGAAGCAAAGAGTGTTGATGTTGATAATATGGAAATAGTTTGTGTATCAACTTTTAATGAAGCATTAAATTATTTAGAAAAATAACCATTTGGTTATTTTTTTTCAAAAAAAAAGTAATTTTCATTACTTTAAAAAGAATTTATATTAATACTAACTTTTTTTCCTTTATTAGCATAACTACTAGCTTGAATAATAGTTCTAATAGCATTAGCCATATTACCATTTTTACCAATAATTTTACCTATAACATCACTATCAGCTAATATTTCAATAATTGTTAATTCATCTTCTTCATACTGTTTATAAGAAACTTTATCAGGATCCATAACAATATTGTTAACTAAAAATTTAGTTAATTCTAATAAATCCATTATTTACCTTCTTTTTTCATTTTAGCTTCATGTATTTCTTTTAATACACCAGCTTGTTTTAATAAACTTCTTACTGTATCAGTAGGTTGTGCTCCATTACTTAACCATTTTTTAGCTAATTCATTATTAACTGTAATTTCAGCTGGTGTAGTAATTGGGTTATAAGTTCCTATTTCTTCAATAGCTTTTCCGTCTCTTGGGCTTTTAGAATCAGCTGCAACGATACGGTAGAATGGTTTTTGTTTTGAACCCATTCTTTTTAATCTTAATTTAACTGCCATGTAATTCACTCCTTTTCTCCATACAATTATATCAAATAAAAAAAGAAGTGTCAACTATTTTTAGTTAACACGTCTATTTTAAATAATCTTCCTCAATATTATTAATTTCTTCTAAAACTTCTTCTGTAACTTCATCTTCAATATCATCCCATGGTTCTTCATCTTCTTCAATTGAAATTTTAACCTTTGTCTCACCAACAATCTCAACTCCTAGTTCTTTTTCAATATCAAACGATATTTTATTATCATCATCAATTTTAACTGAACTGCAAGTTGGTTGATTTAAAGATCTTACAATGATGTCAGTATCACTACTTAAATCTGCATCAGCTTTTAATTTAACATTGAATGTATCATTATAATCTATTTTCTTATTTACAACATTTGTTTTAGTATTATTTTCATATGAATACCAAATATTAACATCAAATGTCCCATCAACACCAATCATATTGTCTTTTTTATAACCTTTAAATTCATGATTTATAACCCAACACCCTAAAACTGTAGTAGGATCTTCTGTAGGTATAATTTGATAACTATTTTTAAATTTCTTTTTACCTTTACCTATAATAGCTTTTGTTACTATTTCTTTATATAATGCCACTATATCCCTCCTCATTTTAGTTTATGCAAGAAGTTATTAAAAGTACACTATAATATTTGACTTTTCACCAATTTTAAAGTATTATATTTCTTGCTTAAATTTAAAGAGGTGTAGTATGAAAAAGAAATTAATAAAAGTAATAGATGAATTAATCAAAGAAGAAACAAGAAAAATAACTTCTTATAAAGAAGAAGAAACTAATATAAAAAACGAAATAAATAAATGCGAAAAAGAGATTGTTAAACTAAGTAACGAAAAAAAAGCAAAAGACAAAAATTATTCAAATAAAATTAAAATTGCTACTTCTAAAAATAACGACAAAAAGAAACAACTATTAAAAACATTGTATTTACACAACTCATTAGGATTATTATTGTTAGTTATTTTTGGTGGAGTAGGAATATTTACAATAGGAACAAGTTTATATTTTTTACCTAATTTACTTAATATGGCTCTATATTCTCAAATATCAGTAGCTGTTAGTTTAATAATGGGAAGTTATATATCATTACAAGGCTACAAAGAATTTAATAATTTAGTAACTGAATATAAAAAAGATAAAAAAGAAATAACAGAAAAAGAAGATATTGAAGAAATTAAAAACTTAAGAATTAAAAAAATTAATAGTAAAGAAAAATATTCAAAAAAAATTACTCAAAAAAATAATACTAAAAAACAACTAAACCATGTTTTAGGAGAATTAATTAATATATTAAATGGTTTAGAAGATTCATTATTAAATCTAGAGTATATAAAAAGTTGTCTCGAAGAATTAAAAGATGGAGAAGAAATCAATTTAGAAAAATATATTAATAAATTATACGTAAGTGAGAATGCATTAGAAAAAGTAAAATCAATTAACCTAAACAAAACAGAAAAAGACTAAAATATATTTTACAAATAATCTTAGAAACTGTACAACAAGTACAGTTTTTTATTGTGTAAATTTAATATGTATGATATATTTATATTGGGTGATAGTATGAAGATACCTAATCATGTTGCAATTATTGTTGATGGCAATGGAAGATGGGCGACAAATAGAGGATTGTCAAGAAGTCACGGTCATAAAGCCGGGGCGAAAAACTTAAAAAAATTAACCAAACACATAGTTAAATGCGGTGTTAATTATATAAGTTATTATATTTTTTCAACTGAAAATTTTAAAAGAAGCGATGAAGAAGTTAATTATTTAATGAATTTATTTATTGATTTTTTCAAAAAAGACTTTAATAATTTAATAAAAGAAAATATAAAAATAATCTTTTCAGGAAGAAGAAAAGGATTATCAGAAAAAGTTTTAAAAGCAATGGATGAAATTACTTCATCAAGTAAAGATAATACAGGATGCGTTGTTAATTTTTGTTTAAATTACGGTTCTATGTATGAAATTGTCGATGCATGTAATGATATAATAAACAAAGGAATAAAAAAAATTGATATAGAAACGTTTAAAAAACATTTATATCAAGACATACCTGATGTTGATTTAATGATTAGGACAGGAGGAGAAATTAGATTAAGTAATTTTATGTTAATGCAACTTAACTATGCTGAGCTATATTTTACTGAAACTTATTTTCCTGACTATGATAATACATGTTTTGATGAAACATTAGTAGAATATACAAGAAGAGATCGCAGATATGGTAGTATTGATTATTCTAAGTTAAATAAATAAAATTGTATTAAGATTTTTATTTTGTATATAATTTAGAAAGGGGATTAATATGACAATTATATATTTTATTTTAGTATTAAGTACCGTGATTTTTATTCACGAACTAGGTCATTTCTTATTTGCAAAAAAAGCTGGAATTTATGTTTATGAATTTTGTATTGGAATGGGACCACAAATTTTTAAATTCAAAAGAAAAAATGATGAAACGATATACGCTTTAAGATTATTTCCAATTGGAGGATTTTGTTCTTTAGCTGGAGAATCAAACATCGAGGATGAAAAAGTACCTAAAGGTAGTAAACTACAAGATAAAACATGGTTTCAAAAATTTATGACAGTTATAGGTGGAGTTTTATTTAACTTTATATTCGCAGTTATAATATTTTTTATAATTGGTTTATTCAATGGTAACCCTGTTAATAACCCTACCGTTGGTGAAGTAAGTACTGGAAGTGCAGCAGAGAGTGCTGGTATTAAAAATGGTGAAGTTATTTTAAAAATAGATGATGTTTCAGTATCTAACGTTGATAGATTTCTACTTGAATATCAAATTAGAGTAGGGGAAGAAATTCATTTAACTACTGATAAAGGTGAATATTTCATCTCACCTTTAGTTAATGAAAAAGAACAATTTGTTTATGGATTTAGTTTAAGTGATGAAAAATCCTATGGATTTTTAGAAGCAATAGAATATGGATTTACTAAATTTTTAAACATAATTGAACAAATGTTTATTATAATAGTTTATTTATTTACAGGTAATTTAAGTTTAAATACCTTATCAGGTCCAATTGGTATTTTTGATGTCGTTGGTCAATCAGCTAACGAAGGCATTTTAAATATAATATTTTTAATAGGTTATTTAAGTGTTAATGTTGGTATAATTAATTTATTACCAATACCAGCATTTGATGGAGGAAGATTAGTATTCTTAGTAATTGAATTAATTACCAAAAAACCAATTTCTCCAAGAATTGAAAATATAATACATTTTGTAGGTTTTGTGTTTTTAATGGGATTAATGGTGATAATAACTTATAATGATATATTAAGGTTTTTTGTTAATTGATTGATTATGATATCGTAAACTTCTTATACGAAGATAACGATATTGTATCAGATTTTATAATTAGTTATTATCACGAATATTTAAGTAGTAACAAAAACAATAAAAATATTGAAAAAATTTATAAAGAATATATTTTAAAAGACAAATTTTATAAATATGTTCAAGAATATTTTGACATTAATCACACAAATAATATATTTAAAGATTATTATAGTGTTATTAATGAATTAAAAATTATATATAAAAAATATAATCGAAGTAAAGATTTTAGAAATTCGAGGTGGATATAGTGTTAAAAGTTTTAAATGTAACAAAGTATTATGGTGATTTTAAAGCAGTTGATAAACTATCTTTTTCAATTAAACCTGGTGAAATATTTGGATTATTAGGTATAAATGGAGCAGGTAAAACAACTACATTTAGAATGATTATGGGACTTTTAGAAATAACTGAAGGAAGTATTACTTTAAACGATAAAAAAATCGATTATTCAGTTACTGATGAAATTGGATTCTTAACAGAAGAAAGAAGTTTACTTACTAAATTAACAGTTAAAGAACAAGTAATATATTACGGTGTTTTAAAAGGAATGGAAGAACAAGAAATTTTAAAACGCTTAGATATATTATTAGAAAGATTCGATATAAGCGATTATAAAGAAAGAAAATTAAAAGAGTTATCTAAAGGAAATCAACAAAAAATTCAATTTATAACGGCAATTATAAATGAACCAAAATTACTTATTTTAGATGAACCATTTTCTGGATTAGATCCATTTAATGTTGAGTTATTTAAAAATGAAATTATTGAGATGTCAAAAAAAGGAAGTATGATTATATTTTCTTCTCATCGCATGGAACACGTTGAACTATTTTGTAAAAAACTAGTAGTTTTAATGAATGGTAAAGCAGTTATCGAAGGTGATTTAGATAAAATAAAAAAAGATTTCCGTAAGAAAAACATCTTCATAAAAGGAAATATAGATGTCTCTAAAATTAAAAAAATAAAAGGCGTTATAGATATTTTAGAAAACAATTTAGAATATGAAATTAAAATTGATAATTTAGATATAGCCCCTTTAGTATTTAAAGAAATATCCAAATGTGATATCTCTAAATTTGTAGTTGAAGAACCAACTTTAAATGAAATATTTGTAGCAAAAGTAGGTGAAAATTATGAAAAATAAATTTTGGTTTTTAGTGAAAAACAGTTTAAGTAAAAAAATGAAAAGCAAATGGTTTTATGCAACACATATTATATTAGCAATTCTAATTATCGGATTATGCAATATAGATAACATAATTAATTATTTTGGAGGAGACTTTTCTTCTCAAACTACTATATATGTAGTTGATAATACAGATAAATCTTTTGAAAGCTTCAAATATGGAATGGAAAATAGCTTTTCACTAAGTGGTGAAGATGAGTTTGATATTATTCTTAGTGAAAAAACAGAAGAAGAATTATCACTTATGATCAAAGATAATGAAGAAGAAAAAAATAATATCTTAATAGTTATATCAGATAGTGAAGAATCAGTAGTTGAAACTAAAATGATTTCAAACGATTACAGTAATGCTTTAGATTTAAGTATAATTACATCATCACTTAATCAAGTTAAAACGCTACTTACAATTGAAAAATATGGATTAACCGAACAAGAAATAACAGACTTAACAACTCCAGTAGAACTTGAAAGAATTTATTTGAATGAAGATTTAAATTCTGAAGAAGAAAATATGGAAATGATCATGTCAACTTTATTCCCAATTGTTATATTACCATTTTTTATGCTATCAATTATTTTAATTCAAATGATTGGTGCTGAAGTTAATGATGAAAAAACAACAAGAGGAATGGAAATTATTATTTCTAATGTTTCTCCTGGAGTACATTTATTATCTAAAATAGTAGCAGGTAATGTATTTGTAATCTCACAAGCCGTATTAATATTTATATATGGTATCTTAGGTATTTTATCTCGTGGTTTATTTGCTGGTAATATGGGAGTTGTCACTGATTTATATAATCAAGTTACCCCAATGTTAAATACAGTTTTATCACCAGAACTTGTTGCTAATTTAATATATGTAATACCTTTAGTACTTTTAATTATGTTCCTAACTTTAGTAGCATATTCATTAGTAGCAGCTATTTTAGCCAGCGTTACAACTAATGCTGAAGATTTTCAACAATTACAAACACCAATAGTTTTCATAAGTTTAATAGGTTATTATTTAGCTATGGCAGCTGGTTTATTTGAAGGAGCAATATTTATTAAAATATTAGGATATGTTCCATTCATATCAGCTATATTAAGTCCAAGTTTATTCTTAATGGGTGATTTTGGTATTATCGATATGGTTATAGTTGTAATTACATTAATTATTCTATTATTTATTTTAATTAAATATGGATTAAAAATATATAAAGTAGGTATTTTAAATTATAGTTCTAAAAATTTATGGAAAACTATGTTTAAAGCATTAAAATCTTAACATTCTTTTAAAGAATGTTTTTTTTGACAATAATATGACAAATTTAAAATGAAATATTTATTTTATTTTATTAATATGTTACAATGTTTTAGGATAGGAGTCTAGGTATGAAATTAAATTGGAAAAGAGTTATGATGGTTTTTATACCATTTGTTATTATAATAGGTTTAATAATATACTTTATTTTTTTTAATAATAAAGAAGTTTTAGAAAGTGAAGATAAAAAAGAAGATAATACAGTAGTCGAAGAAAAAAAATTAACAATCATGGATATTAATTCCACTTCAAGACCAGTTGCGGTTATGATAAATAACTACAACGAAGTCCAACAATTCCAATCTGGATTAAATGATGCTTATGTTGTTTATGAAATGATTGTTGAAGCTGGTATTACACGAATGATGGCTATTTACAAAGATAGTTCAGTAGAAAGAATAGGAAGTATTAGAAGTTCAAGACATTATTTCTTAGATTACGCTTTAGAACACGATGCTATATATACTCATATAGGGTATAGTGAAATAGCAAAAGAAGATATTTATGAGCTAAATGTAGCTAATATTGATGGTGATTATTATTGGCGTGAAGATATTGATTTAGCTTATGAACACAGAGCATTTACAAGTATGTCAAATATATTAAAAGATGCATCTTCTTTAAATTATAGATTAAATACAAGTACAGAAAATATGTTTAATTATAGCATTGATTCAGTAGTTTACAATGATTACGAATTAGCTAATGATATATATATAAAATATTCTAGTGCTCAAATAAATGAATATAATTATAACAGTTCAACAGGTATGTATGAAAAAACTTCTAATGGTGAGAAAAGATTAGATTATATTACAGGAGAAGCTGTAAGCGCTAAAAATGTAATTACATATCAAGTAAATAATTATACAATAGCAGGGGACACAGCAGGAAGACAAGAATTAGAAACTGTTGGTAGTGGAGAAGGGTACTTATTTACTGAAGGTAAAGTAATTAAAATAAATTGGTCAAAATCTTCTAGAACAGCCCAAACAAAATATACTTATTTAAACGGAGAAGAAGTTGTTTTAAATGATGGAGTCACTCATATACAAATTCAACCTTTAAATGAAGAAATTAATTTTAACTAGATTTTTTAGTTAAATAGATATTTGATTTTTGCATAAAATATGATATAATGTTAAAGTACTGAGGTGAAATAAATAAATGAAAACTGAACAAATGGATTCAGAATATTTGAATATAGTTAAGCATATTTTAGAAAGTGATGAGTTTGTTAAACTTAAAGATTCTGTACATCATGGTATGAATAGATATGATCACTCCTTAAGAGTATCATACGCTGCTTATAAATATGCTAAAGAAAGAGATTTAGATTATAAAACAATGGCTATTGGAGGATTATTACATGATTTCTTTGAAAATCCAGATAATATGAATTCATATAGTAGAATGATATCAACATTTATACATCCAAAAAAAGCATTAAAAAATGCTAAAAATAAATTTAATTTAAGTGAAATAGAAGAAGATATCATAATCTCACATATGTTTCCTGTAAATCTAACACTTCCTAAATATAAGGAAAGTTGGATAGTTAATATGTGTGATAAAAAAGTGGCAATTGAAGAGTTCTTAATGACCATTAATTTTAAACTTAAATTATCTAGTAATTTATTATTAATTATACTATTAGGATTTATGATTTATTAAAATCTTCTGTCTTTGTAGCTCAGTTGGATAGAGCAATCCCCTCCTAAGGGATAGGTCGTAGGTTCAAATCCTCTCAAAGACACCATTTAAAAAATACTCAATGAAAATTGAGTTTTTATTTTAAATAATATATGTTAAAATAAATAAACAAGAGAAAGGAATATTTTATGGATTGTATTTATTGTAAAAGAAGAAATGAAGAAGGGGTTTTAAATTGTGTTAAATGTGGTAAGGAATTATTACCGATAATTAATATTAATGATTTAAATTATAAAGTAGTTGATATGAGTTTAGCTGATACTTTAAGTGAAGTAAAAGTAGGATTTTTTTATAAAGGAGATTTAAAAAAAATTACTAAACTTATAAGTGAAGGTAAATGTGAGGTAACACCTGTTTTAATACAAGGAGATTATTATATTAATACAAGTGATTATGATCAGTTTACTGAAAGCTATGATAGATATTATAAATTATTAACTACTAGTAATAACCCCATCTCACATGATATTGAAATCGTTAATTTTCAAAACTATGAACCTTTAGAAGGTGAAGAAACCTTTATTTTTAGAGTTAAAATAGGTAAAAAATATAAATATATGCTTTTACCTAATTGCAATAGTAATTATATAATAGAACATATGAAAGGATTTTTAAATGTTTTAAGTAATAATACAAGAAAAAGAGAAACTACTGATATAGTTGATGTAGCCTTTCAAAAAATTGGTGATTTTTTTAATAAAGAAAAGTAAAAAAATAAACTTTTTAAGGTTTATTTATAATAAGTTGGGTAGTAATTATTATAAGAATAATAAGGAGTTGTATAAACAGGATACGGATAAGGAACCGGATAAGGCCTTCTTGGAGTTAAAGCAGCACCTGTTAATCCTCCCAGTATAAATGGTACAGCAAATAAACCTAAAAACCTATCATCTTGATTACCACCCTCACTTTGAGAATATTGATAATTACTTTGTGGGTATTGATAGTAATTTTGATACATAAAGATTCTCCTTTCACTTTATTTTATGAAATATTTATTAAATTGTTATTATTTAACATATATTTTATTAGGTGAGTTTATGAAAAAAATTTTTGAAATGATTGGTTTTACTTTCTTACTCCTATTTACACTCACATATTCTGATCAAATAAGTTTGTTTATAAAAGAAAATGACCAAATCGTCAAAGAAATAAGAAATGTTTCCGATGAATACTATGAAGAACCAATCGATGCTTTTATTAGCGATAACACCATAATTCCAGGTATTAGTGGATTTAAAATAGATGTTTGGGAAAGCTATAACAACATGTCTAAAATAGGCGTTTTTAATGAGAATTTGATTGAATTAGATAACATTAAACCTAATATTAGTATAATAGATAATTATGACAAATATATAATAAGTGGTAATGAAAGCATTAATCAAATATACTTAGTGTTTAGCAAAGAAGATGAAACACTAATAAAACAAACAATGAATATTTTAAATTCAAAACATGCTAGAGGTAATTTTTTAATGAATAATAATTTTATTTCCTTAAATAGTGAATTGATTGATACATTAGTATCACATGGCCACAATATTTTAATAAAAGACAACTTTAAAAATAGTCAAGAATTGCTTTATAAACAAAAAAACAATTTTTGTTATTTAAATAATTTTAACGACGATATTTTAAAAGAATGTAGTCATAATAAAATTTATACTATAGTTAGTAATATAAATGTTAAAAATAACTATCTAATAAACTTAAAAAACAACTTAAATAATGGTTTAATTATTGAATTTGAACTCTCGAATCAATTAACAAAAGAACTACCAAGTATGATTGAGTACATGGATTATAGAGATATAATATCAGGTGTTTTTACAGATATTATAAATGACTAGATTTATCAATTTGTATATGTTATAATATTTTCTGGAAGTGATATAATGATTAAATTAAAAAACAACAAATTAAAATTACAATATAGTGAGCTTAATTTAAAACAAAGATTATTTGAAAAAGAAAGTATTGTTAGCTTAGAATTAAAAACTTCATTTTATCCATCTTTAATAGATGAAGATATAGTATTTGGTTCAATAGATTTAACAGTTGATTGTAATATAAAATCATTACAACAATTAGTTGGGAAAGAATTTAATGAAGGTAAAGTAGTAGTTAACTTAAATGAAAACGGCAATTGGAATAGTTATACTTTCTATGAATTTAAAGCTAAGTTTATTGAATTAAATGATGATATAACATTTGAATTAACATTTACCGATTGTGAAATTAAAGAAAAAGCTAATATAACTAGTTTATATTCAATAGGTAATAAAGATGTATCAGAATACTTTGATTTATCTTCATTTCACAAAAATCCTATTGTTAAACAAATAGCTAATAAAGAAATATTTAAATATTATAAAAAGTAGTAAAACTACTATTTTATGAATAATTTATAAATACAAGTTAAACACCTTGTATTTTTTTTAAAATTATTTATTTAACTTTGACTTTTAATATAAGTTTTTGTTATAATTAATATGTGATAATTATGGAAGAAAGATTAAAATGGCTTTTAGAAGAAAAGTATGAAAATGTAGTTAACAAAACAGTATTAATAATAGGTGTTGGAGGAGTAGGTAGCTATGCTTTAGAATCTCTAACTCGAACAGGCATTAAAAATTTAATTATTGTTGATTTTGATAAAATTGATATTACTAATATTAATAGACAAATCATGACTTTACATTCCAATGTTGGATTAGATAAAGTTGATGTTTGGGAACAAAGAATAAAAGAAATTAATAGTAATTGTAATGTAATTAAAATAAAAGAGTTTATCACTAAAGATAATCTAAATTTAATTTTTAATTATGATATTGATTATGTGATTGATGCCTGTGATACTATCGAAACAAAAAAAGAAATTATTTTATATTGTTTAAGAAATAAAATTAAGTTTATAAGCTCTATGGGAATGGCTAATAGATTAGATAGTTCTTTAATAACTAAGACTTATCTAAACAAAACTTTTAACGATCCTTTAGCAAAAAAATTAAGACTATTACTTAAAGATACTAATAAAAAAATTCCAGTAGTGTTTAGTAGTGAATTACCTAAAAAAGACAAAAAACTAGGAAGTATTGCTCATGTAGTTGGTACTGCTGGATTGTTATTATCTAATTTTGTTATTAATGACATTGTGAAAGGTTGTTATGAAAAAAATAATTAAAAATTTAAGTGGTAGTGTACTAGGTATTGGTATTAACGAAGAACTTAGCTTATTATTAAATAATAATAAAAATATTTCAAACTTAACATTATTAGAAAAAAATAGTTTTTCTAAAACAAAAAATAAAGGAAAAAAGAATAAAGTAATTCATATAAAAAAAATCAAAAAATATTTTAAAAAAAATAGTTTAGATTATATAATTTGTGATTTTGAAGTTTTAAATAAATATTTTAACTCTTTTGTTAACAATGCTGTTGTTATGTGTAAGAATAAAATATATTTTACAAATGGTGATGTAGAAAAAATAAAATATCGCTTTAAAAATTACAATTGTAGCATAAAAGAAATTAACAATTTAATTGAAATTGATGTTAGTACTTCTAAAAGTAGAGGTATTTTCAAAACAAATGATATGTTCATATATAGATTAACACTTATAATTGAAATTATAGGTGATGTATTAATGAATTAGGAGGGGTTATATGAGAAAGGGTTTTACTTTAACAGAATTATTGGCTGTAATAGTTTTTATTGCACTAATATCTTTAATTACAATACCACTTGTTTCAAATGAAATAAAAAAATCAAGAGAGGATTCTTACATCGAGCAAGTAGACACAGTAAAAATGGCAGCACAAGTTTTTTACGGAAATTCAAATTTCATTTTAAAAATCGATGAGGATTTAAAAGTTAATTTATATACTTTAAAACAAGAAAAGTTAATTGATTACAACTTTATCGATCCAATCGAAGGTAAAAACTTTGCTAATGATAGTTACGTTTTAATCAGAAATGAAAATGGAGCAATCGTATACGAATTTATAAATGATGGGACTAATTTTGATGAATATGATAATAGTTATCCAGTAATTAAAGGTGATTATGTAGAAATCATTGATTTAGGAACTAATTTTAGTGATTATGAAAATATGATAGCTACTAATTATAGTGGTAACAATATTAATTACACTCATAATAATAGTGGTGGAGATATAATTTATACCGCTGTTGATGGAGGGAATACCACAAACATTATTAAAAATATAATTACAAGGGATATCAGTGGACCTACTATAACATTTACTACTAATTTACAAGTAAGAGCAAGTGAAGTTGCTACTTATGATTTAAAAAGTGGAGTAACTGTAAGTGATAATAGTGTTGATGTTAACGGCGCTGCAAATAATCCCATCACATTAGAATATGACAATACTTTAACAGCTATTAAAGGTGTTTATTCAATTAAATATACTGCTACTGATACAAGTGGTAACCAAACTGTAGAATATAGAAATGTAACAGTTATAGAATAGAGGTAAATATGTATTTAAAATCAATACATGTTCAAGGCTTTAAGTCTTTTGCAGAAAAATTAGATATAGAACTGGGTAACAACATTACCGGAGTTGTTGGACCAAATGGAAGTGGTAAAAGTAATGTTGTTGACGCTATAAGATGGGTTTTAGGAGAACAATCAATTAAATCATTAAGAGGAGAAGGTAACATGACAGATGTTATTTTTTCTGGGAGTAAATCAAGAAACGCCAGTAATATAGCAACAGTTACTTTAACCTTCGACAACACAGATAAATATATTAACCTAGATTTTGATGAAATAGCTATAAAAAGAAGATTATACAAAGATGGTTCGAATGAATATTACATTAATAATGAAAAAGTTAGATTAAAAGATGTCACAGAACTATTATTAGATAGTGGTATGGCTAAAGAAAGCTTTAATATAATCTCACAAGGAAAAATAGAAGAAATACTATCCTCTAAACCCGAAGATAGAAGAGTTATTTTTGAAGAAGCAGCAGGAGTTTTAAAATACAAAAAACGAAAACTAGAATCTGTTAGAAAACTAGAAAAAACTCACGATAATATGACTAGAGTTAATGATATTATAAACGAATTAGATACTAGAATTGGCCCATTAGAAGAAATGAGTAAAAAAGCCAAACTATATTTAGAACATAAAAAAGAATTAGAAAATGTAGAAATATCTTTATTAGCTAATGATATAACAACTATGAATTTCGAATATCAAAAAAATAAAGATTTAGTAAAATCTTTAAGCCTAGAAATAGAAAGTATTAGTACCTCTAATCGTTTAGGAGAAGCTAAAATAGAAAAATTCAAAAATGATATAAGCATTTTAGAAAATGATTACAATTTGAAACAAAAAGAATTTATTGATATTAGTACTAAATTAGAACAATTAAATAGTAGAAAAACTATTATTAATGAACGAATTAAATATACTGAAAATGATAAAAACCTAGAAAATTTAATGATTTTAAAAGAAAATCAACTAAAACTAAATTCAGAAATAGAAACTTTAAAAAACACTTTAAATAATATTAAAACAGAAGCAAACGAAATCATTTCTAAATATAAATTAGAATATGAAAATATAAACAAACTAAAATTAAATAAAGCTAATTTAAATAATGAATTAAGAGATAATTTAAGAAAAGAAAATGAACTTAAAACTAAAATTGATACCTTAAAAGTTATGATTGACAACAATTCTTCTATTCCTTATGCAGTTAAAAAAGTTTTAGATAACCCAAAATTAAGAGGAATTCATAATGTTGTAAGTAATTTATTTGATGTAGAAGAAAAATACTCTAAAGCCATTTCTATTGCTTTAGGAGCCTCTTTAGTTAATATTGTAGTCGACGATGAAATATGTGCTAAAGAAGCCATTAACTATCTTAAAAACAACCAAATAGGAAGAGTAACTTTTTACCCTTTAAATGTTATTAAACCAAGATATATAGAAAAAGATATATTAAGCGGCTTTAATGTCGCAAGTGATATAGTTAAATATGATTCTAGATATAGTAATATTATTTTAAATTTATTAGGTAATGTTATAGTAGTTAATAACATTGATGAAGCAAATACCTTAGCTCGTAAAATTAATTACCGTTATCGTATTGTTACTCTGGATGGTGATATAGTAAATGTTGGAGGTTCTCTAACTGGTGGGAAAGTTAATTCAACTAATATAATTTTAGAAAAATACAAACTAGAAGGGTATATAAAAGATTTAGAAGTTATAAATAAAAATCAAGATGAAATCGAAGAAAAAGGAAATCTAATCGATCATAACTTAAAAAGTTTAGAAGATAAATGCTATTTACTTAATAAAGATAAAATGGAAAAAGAAATATTATTTAACAACCTAAACAACAATTTAAAAGAAAAATACGAACAATATCGTATTAATGAATTAGATTTAAATTCTAATAGTAATATCCTAAATAACAAAACTAATATAGAGTTAGATAACATTATGAACGAATATTACAATACTTTAGAAAATAAAAACAAACTAGAATCTTTTATTTTTCAATTAAGTAATAAAATCAAATCATTAAAAGAAGATTTAAGTGATTATGAATTTACTATAAAAAAAGAAAATTCTTTATTTAACGAAAAAAATGAAAACTTAAAACAATGTGAAATACTAGTAAACCGATTAGATGTTAAATTAGATAATTTACTTAATGTCTTAAGTGAAACATATTCAATTACTTATGAAGAAGCTATTTCTAAATATAAATTAGAAATAGAAGTTAACATTGCTCGTAGCACAGTAGCATCACTTAAAAGAAAAATAAATGAAATTGGCGAGGTTAATATTGGAGCAATAGAAGAATTCGAAGAAGTATCAGAAAGATTACAATTCCTTTCTTCCCAAAAAGAAGATTTAATAAATGCCGAAAACGTTCTAATGGATATTATTGATCAAATGGATAAAATTATGATTCAAGAATTTGATAAAACATTTAGATTGATTAGAGATAATTTTAAAACTACTTTTAAAGAATTATTTAAAGGCGGAAGTGCTGATTTAAAATTAACAGACAGTTCTAATTTATTAGAAACAGGTGTTGAAATAATAGCATCACCTCCAGGTAAAAGTTTAAAAACTATTTCCTTATTATCAGGTGGAGAAAAAACATTTACAGCAATTAGTTTATTATTTGCAATCTTAAAATCAAAACCAGTTCCTTTCTGTGTTTTAGATGAGGTCGAAGCAGCTCTAGATGATGCAAATGTAGATTCCTTCGGTAAATATGTTCAAGGATTAAAAGATAAAACTCAATTCATTATAATTACCCATAAGAAAAAAACAATGGAATACGTTGATGTTTTATATGGAATTACAATGCAAGAATCAGGAGTTAGTAAACTAGTTAGTGTTAAACTAGGTGAAATTTTATAATTTCATCTTTTTTAATAGTTATTTATAAATTATGGTATAATAATTACAGGGTGATTAAATGAAAAATATTACGGATATAAATACTGGATTAAACAATGAAGAAGTAAAGTTAAGAATGACTAAAAAACTAAATAACATAGATGTTTCAGTTAAAACTAAAACCATCCCAGAAATTATTAAAAAAAACTTATTCACTTTATTTAATCTTATAAATTTATCTTTAGGAACACTATTATTAATTATAGGAGAATATAAAAATATGCTTTTTTTAGGCATAATTACCTGTAATATAATAGTTAATATCTATCAAGAAATTAAAACAAAACTAACACTAGATAAACTATCTTTTTTAGCTACTAACAAAGCTTGTGTTTTAAGAAATAAAAAAGAAGAACTTATAGATATAGAAAAAATCGTCATTGACGACATATTAATACTAAAAAGTGGCAACCAAGTTGTAGTTGATTGTATTATTAAAGAAGGTAATGTTCTAGTTGATGAATCATACTTAACTGGAGAAGCAGACTTAATTAGTTATAAAAAAGGAGATTCACTTAAATCAGGGAGCTTTATTACCAATGGAGTATGTAAAACTCTAGTAACTAAAGTAGGTGAGGAGTGTTATATAAATTCCATTAGTAAAGACGCAAAATACACCAAACCATTAAATTCAGTTTTATTAATAACAATTAAAAAAATTATCAAAGTAATAACTTGTTTTATTGTTCCTGTTGGGATATTGTTATTTTTAACCCAATTTAGAGTTACTGATAGCATAAATGAAGCTATTTTAGGGACAGTCGCCGCTATTTTAGGAATGATACCAGAAGGACTAGTACTATTAACCAGTACAGTACTTATTCTATCTGTACTAAAACTATCCATTAAAAATGTTTTAGTACAAGATTTATATTGCATAGAAATGTTAGCTAGAGTAGATGTCATTTGTTTTGATAAAACAGGAACTTTAACAGATGGAAAAATGAAATTAAAAGAAATAATTGTTGTAGATGATAAATTAAACATCGATGAACTAATAGGTAATTATATAAACATTTTAGGTGTTGAAAACAATACCATTGAAAGTATTTCTAAAAAATATAAAAAATATAATAACTTCAATTTAATTTCTAAAAAAAACTTCGATTCTAGCTTAAAATATGGTGAGGTTAAATTCAAAGAAGGTTGTATTAAACTCGGAGCACCAGAAGTATTAAATGGTAAAATGGATATAACTAAACTACAAAACGAAAATAGAGTACTACTGCTTACTTTTAATGACAAAGAAGTAGCTTACTTCATAATAAATGATAACGTTAAAAAAAGCGCTAAAGAAATGATTGAATATTTTAAAAAACAAGAAGTTTCAGTTTTAATAATCAGTGGTGATAATGTAAATACTGTTACTAATGTTGCAATTCAATCGGGATTAGATGTAAAAGCAATAGACTTAAGTGACAAAAAAGTCACTAAAAAATTAGTTTTAGAACACAATGTATTTGGTAGAGTAACCCCAAAACAAAAAAAAGAAATCGTAGAAATATTACAAAAAAACAAACATTTTGTAGCTATGACAGGTGATGGAGTAAACGATGTTTTAGCTCTAAAACAATCAGATTGTGCCATTACAATTAAAAATGGAACAGATATGGCTAAAAATATAAGCCAAATTATTTTACTTGACTCAGAATATGAAAGCGTTCCAAGTATAATTAATGAAGGGAGAAAAACAGTAAATAATATAGAAAGAAGTGCTACTTTATTTTTATCGAAAAATATATCAATGATTATATTGGCAATTATATTTATATTATTTAATTTAACTTTCCCTTTTGATCCAATTCATTTATCACTAACCAATTTCTTTATAATAGGAGTACCTTCATTTATATTAGCTTTAGAAGCTAATTATAAACCCATTTGCAACAATTTATTCATAAATATTTTAAATAAATCCGTACCAACAGCTATAATTTTTATATTTAACATAATATATGCTTCTATATTAGGTGGTATATCTAATCTAACAAGCATGGAAATTTCGACTATAAGCGTTTATTTATTTGCTTATAGCGGCTTCTTACTAGTATTTAAATTATGTATACCATTTAATAAAAAAAGAATATTACTATTATCATCTTTAATTATGCTATTTATATTAACTACTATAATTTTAAGAGATTTTTATTCAATTACAACTTTAAGTATACATATGATATCTATTATTTTATTAGGAATTATTATATCAACGCTAGTATATACAATACTACTAAATGTATTTGAACATATTTTTAAAAATAAACAGTAAAATTTTAAAAAAAATAGCATATAATAAATAAAAGTACTTGATAAATCATTTAACATTTGTTATAATTAATTTATCACGTATTTGGGTCTATGGCCAAGCTGGTAAGGCATGGGACTGCAACTCCCCGATCGTCGGTTCGAATCCGGCTAGGCCCTCCAAATTTATAATAATCTCGGACTAATAGTCTTCCGAGAGTAATAAATGCTAACAGAAATGTTAGTTTTTTTGTTTAGAAGTGATGAACATTAAAGGTACTAATATTGCTTATGTTAAACTCTATCAAGTAATTATTAATAATATTTATCTAATTTTTGAAGAAAGGGATGATGTTTTATCATTTAATAGTAAATAATTTTGTGTTATGATATAATTTAAAAAAGGAGGAATTATGCAAACAGTTCAAAAAAAGATATTTACTATTTTATTAAATTTAATTATTACATTAATATTAATTTTAGGTTTATTCTATTTACTAAGTTGGTATAGTTTCAGTACATTTCCAACACCTTTAGTTTTCTGGAGAATGTTAGCAATTTGGTTTTTAATTAATTTACTTATTTCTTATTTTCTTTACTTTAAATCTAATAATAAGTAAAATCCTAAAAAACTATTATCGCCCTGAATATATCCAACATAAACATTTTTGGAAATTACTAAACATTTAAATATAAATCAATCGTAAGATTGTTTTTTTTATGATATAATTGTAAGTAGGTGAGATTATGAATATTAAAAACTTAATTAACGAACATCCTTTTTTAAAAAATATTGAAAAATTTAGTATAATTGAATCTTCGACAACTATTAATGAAATGGCGAATGGTCAAAAAATTAAAGCTTATGATAATTATATATCAGTTTTATTTTTACAAAACTGCTTACAAAAGGAAGAATACTTTAATAAATTACTTAAGTATTTAACAGGTGAAAACGACAAATTTAATGTTTTTAGCCTTGTAAATGGCGACATAGGAAAACAAATTGGATATCGAAAGAGTACAATCGTAAAAGCATTAGAAACATATCAAAAAGAATTTGATTGTAGTATTGAAGATAAAAAGAAAATAGATTACTTTAAAAAAATTTTAGGAATTGAAAAATTTATTGAAAAAAATAAAAACAACTTATATAAAATTTCAATTGATGGAGCAGAATACACATTTTTACTAAAAGATTTTTTTGATATATTAAGTTTAAATGATGAAGAGTTTAATAACTTGAGTTGTAAAGAAGAATATAACAATCATAAAATCAAACATTTATTTTATGCATTTAATAATTATATTTATTCTAATAATATATTAGATTCTTTTATTCTAGATGACAATATAGTAGATAGAATATATGATATAAATTCTTCTAAGATAATCGACATAACAGCACTAAATAAACTATATGAAACTAAAGATACTTTATACAGTAAGGTTAATCTAAACAAAGAGTTACAAAAACACATTTTAGAAGGAATTAGCGAGGATTTTAACTTGCTAGAAAAAACCATTTATATATATACAAAAATGTGTAAGACATTTATATATGATGATAAATACTATGCAGCTGATTATTTTGAAAGGCAAGAAAGTATTCATAGTGATATAAAAAATATTGATAATATATCTTTGACAAATAATAAGATTGTTTGCTTCGAATTTAGTATGATATTTAGTAAACTATTAAATGAATTAGGAATAAATTTTCACATAAACTATCGTGGAGAAGTTGAAGAAAATTACGGTTATGGACATAGTGAATTACAATATAGAGTAGGGGATATGCTAATTTATGCAGATGCAGTGTATTCTATTTTATATGGAGATATGTTTTATGCTAAGATGAACAAAAGATTAAGTGGTTTATTATGTCTTGGAAACACATCCTCATTTGAAGAATTTAATAAAAGTTTTGAGAAAGTTACTAGTCATTTTGAAAAATTAGAAGAAATATCATTTGATAAAGCAGTTTCTGAATATAAGAAGATGACAACAAAAATGACTGATGTATCTTTTGAAATTAAAAAAAATATATTAATAGATTACATAAACTTAAAAGAATTTAAAGGTATGGAAGTTTTCTCCAACACATTAACAACAAAAAAATGGTTATTTAATGATCATGAAAAAAAACACAACCTAGGAATCTGTTTAATTAAAGATAATAGTGTAAGTAATGATATGATGGTAAAAATGATAATAACTTTCAATAATGATGATATAAATAATATTAATACTAATGAATATTATTGCTCTGATGAAGAAATAAAAAAAATAAAGCTTGATGAACTTCAAAATAAATTTGATGATAACATTTTTGAATTCATGGAAGATAAAGATAATTATATCCCTGGTTTAAAAGGAAAGGTTAGAAAATGATTGATAAACTTATTGAAATTAATGAAAAATTATTATTCAAATATAAAAATGATAAAAAATTATTCGATAAACATATATTTATAAATAGAATATTAAAAGAAGAAAACTGCTTTAAAAAAATAGATATCAAAACAGCATTCTCACTTTTAAAAGATTTAGGATTTAAAGAAAAAGATTTAAGTATAATATACTTACAATTAATAAAATAACATTTATAGAACTATTTAAGTAGTAACGGAGGAATTTATGATCAAAATAAACAACGAAAAAGTAAAAATTTTAAGAATTGATTTAGAAAATGTATATTATAGTTTTAGTAACGAAGTAATTACTAATAGTAAATTTTATGAAATAATTAAAACCATGGCTAATATTTTAAAACAAGATAAAAATATATATGTAGATGTTACTTTTGAAGAATATGCAATTATTAGCAAAGAATTAGAAAAATTCAAATGCAACATTTATTTTAATAATATAATAGATTATACAAAAAAAACAACTTTTCAGATAGTTAAAAATAAAGATGTGTATGATAATTTCTTTATTTCAAAAGACATACTTGAAAAAGAATTAGTACGTTTAAATTATAAATTACACGATGGTAGACATACAAAAACAGAATTATTACATATAAAAATAAATACCTTAAAAGAAATAATAAAATTAAATAAATGGAAACTATTTAATAATGAATTAGGAATTGATATGTGTGCAAAAGATATCGTATTTTTAATTTCAGAGTGGAGTTTGCCTTTGGGTATGGCTCCTATATTAATAAATGAAAAAACCAATTGTCTAGTTGATAACAACCACCTAATTCCTCAAAAAGAAAAGGAATTAATTATAAAAAAATTTAAAATAAAAAAAGTCTGAAAATTCAGGCTTTTTGTATTAAATTAATTGATTTTTCTTTTAAAGATTGTTGCTC
>CAYJEL010000007.1:0-25572 GCA_964369245.1 uncultured Muribaculaceae bacterium | reverse complement strand
AGAAGAAAAGAGGGTTATATATGTTAAAAGTTTTCGATTTCGATAAAATTCCTATAGTGGAATTAGTAAATGAAATCTTAGTTGATGGTTCAAAAAGAGGTGCTTCTGATATTCATTTTGATCCTTTAGATGATAAAATGGTTATTAGAACAAGAGTTGATGGTGTATTACAAAATTATGCTGAAGTTCCAAATTCTATTAAAAAGAATTTAGTAACAAGGATTAAAATAATTAGTGGTATGAACATCACAGAATCAAGATTACCACAAGATGGTGCGATTAAAGCTACTATTCAAGATGTTAATTTAGATTTACGTGTATCTTGTATTCCAACCAGTAACGGTGAGAAGATAGTTGTCCGTATTATGGATTACTCAATGAGTTTTCAAGGTTTAGAAAGTTTAGGATTTAGTCAAAGTAATTATGAAAAAATAATTAAAATGATTTCATCTCCAAATGGTATAATTTTGATTACTGGGGCAACTGGTTCAGGGAAATCAACAACAGTATACTCTGTTTTACAAAGATTAAATACACCTGAGTTAAATATCGTAACAGTTGAAGATCCAGTCGAAATGAATATCGATGGAATAAATCAGATTCAAACAAATAGTGAAATAGGACTAGATTTCGCTACTGCCCTACGTTCGATATTACGTCAAGATCCAAACATCATTATGATTGGGGAGATTCGTGATACTGAAACAGCTAAAATTGCTGTTAGAGCATCTATTACAGGACATTTAGTATTATCTACTATCCATACAAATGATGCTTTAAATACAATTGAACGTTTACTTGATATGGATGTTGAAAGATACTTACTTGCATCTTCATTAAATGGAATTGTTTCCCAAGTTCTTGCTCGTAAGTTATGTGAGCATTGCCGTGTTAAAAGACCTACTAATGATTATGAAAAAGAATTATTTACAAAAGTTTTAAATAAAGATGTTTCTGAAATTCATATTGCTGAAGGTTGTGAACATTGTACAAATGGTTATTCTGGCCGTATTGCAATTCATGAAGTATTATTATTTAATCAAGAAATAAGAGATGCTATTAGTGCTGGTACTAGACGTGATGAATTAAGAGAATTAGTATTTAGTAATGATGTTCAAACTATGTTAAGTGATGGTTTAAGTAAAGTTTTAGATGGTGTTACTACTTTTGAAGAAGTAATTAAACTAGTTGAATTTGATTCAGCTGCTGATGCTTCTAAGGGTAAAGGATTAAAAGATGCTTTAAAAGCTAATGAAATAGTTAATAAGAAAAAAGATGTTGAAACACCTAAAGATGAAGTTAATACAGAACCAAAGGTTACTCCTGTATTACAATCTGAAGTAAAATCTGTTTCACCTAATACTGTTATTACTAATCCAGTTGCTCAACAAGCAGTAGTAAAACCTATTGTGCAAACAGTTCAAACTGAAGTACAACCAGAGGCTAAAGCAAATATTATAAGTAATTTACATTCAGAAGAATTAGAAGCTAATAAAAATTACACATCAATTTTTGATGAACCATTTATAAATTTTAATAATTTTAATAATAAAGCGAATTAATCGCTTTTTTTGTATGGGTATATAAAAACCACTTCTTAGATATAAGAAATGGTTTTTAATTTTCAAATGTATTTAAAATTTAACATTCATTAACATAAATATTATAAATATAGTAAATATACTTAGTAAAATAATGCCGTTTATTTTGTCTTTAGTTTTTGATTTATCGCTAACTCCAACAGCCATAGTAGCTAATACTCCACCTATTAATCCACCTATATGAGCTGCGTTATCAATTCCACCAATCATAAATCCAAGTGTTAAGTTTAATATTAAAATTGGAATTAGTTGTGATTTAAGGATTGTTCCTAAGTATAATCGATAGTTATATCCAAAATAAATTAGTGATCCAAATAAACCAAATACTGCTCCACTAGCTCCTACACTTAAAGTGTTTACATCTAAGAATAGTAAAGATACCATACTACCAATAATTGCACTTGCAAAATAAATAAATAAAAATTTATATTTTCCGAAAAAACTTTCAATTTGTTTTCCTACAAAATATAATGCATACATATTTAAAGCTAAGTGTAAAATATCAAAGTGTAGGAATGCTGCTGTTATAATTCTATAATACTGGTTAAATTCAAGAACTAATAATTGATTTGAAGCTCCAAAATTTACTAGTGTTGTTATATCTTCACTACCGTTACCTATTATAAACATTAAAAGAAATAAAATAGCATTAATAGCTATTAAACTATATGTAATAATAGGTAATTTAGGAGCGAATACTTTTTCAGTTTTAACTGAATCTTTTTTTGTTTTGAAGTTAATTTCATTTGATAATTTAACAAATAATTGTTGTCCATTTTCTTGATGTTTTAAGTTGTTTTCAATATCTTTAAATATATTTGTTATGAAATTATTTTTGCAAACATCTTCTATACTAGTTAGGTGAAAGCATTTAATATTTTCTTTATCTGTTAGTTTAACATTATCTCCTAAGTTAACGAAGAATGTTAAAACAGGTATATTTAAGCTAACAGTTTTTTTCTTAACAACTTTAGATATTTGTTTAACTCGTAACAAGTCGTAATTTAATTGTTCCTCATTATGAATATAATTAGAAACTATTCTGATTATTTTATAGTCATAATCTAAATTTTCTAACCATATTTCATCTTTTGCACCATGTAGCATTACTATATTATAATTTTGTTTAGTAATAAAGTAATGTAACATTGTCATAACCATTTCTTGTTGTTGTTCAAACTCCATATTATTCCTCCTCAAAGGTATTTAAAATATTAGTAAAACATTCAGGTAATTCACTATCGAAAGATACATATTCTCCTTTATAATCAAATCCTAATGTTTTAGCGTGTAAGCATTGACCACTATCATCAATTAATTTGCGTCTACCATATACAGGATCATTAACAACAGGATGACCAATATAATTCATATGAATTCTGATTTGGTGGGTTCTTCCTGTTTCTAATTGTAGTTCAATTAAAGTAGTATTTTTAAATCTTTTTAAAACTTTAAAATGAGTTATTGATTCTTTACTATTATATGGTGTTATTGCCATTTTTTTTCGGTCGTTATTATCTCTTCCAATTGGTGCATCAATGGTACCTGTTTCATTTTTAATAACACCCCATACTAAAGCAATGTATTTTCTTGTTGTTGTTTTATTACTAAGTTGTAAAGCTAATTCATTATGGGTTTTATCGTTTTTAGCTACTACTAATAAACCTGTAGTATAAGCATCAATTCTGTGGACTATACCTGGTCTTAAATCTCCGTTAACACCACTTAAGTTTTTAAAATGGTATAATAAACCATTTACTAAAGTACCATGCAAGTTACCATAAGCTGGATGGACTACTACCCCATTGGCTTTATTAACGATAATAAAATCTTCATTTTCATAAACTATATCTAAATCCATTTTTTCAGGAATAGCTTTCATTTCTTCGTTTTTAATTTCTCCAACTAAAATTTCGTCTCCAGTACTCACTGTATAACTACTTTTAACATTTTTACCATTAACTAGGATTTCATCAATTATTTTACTTATCTTACTGCGACTTAAATCTAATTTTTTTGATAAGTAAATATCAATTCTCTCGTTTAATTCTTCTTCTACTATTAATTTCATCCTTCACCTCCATAATAAATATAATAATCGCGCTTACAACTATATAAGTGTCTGCTAAATTAAAAATTGCAAAATTATAACCAAATATATTAAAATCTAAATAATCTATTACGTATCCAAACATAATACGATCAACCATATTTCCTATTATACCAGCGATTAATATGCTATAAATAATAATTTCTAGTTTTTTAAGTTCTTTATTTTTAATTAAGAAAAAGTAAATTAGGTTTAAACCAACAAAACCAGCTAAAATTAGGAATAATCTATTACCTTCTAATATACTAAAAGCAGCTCCTGTATTTTGAACATATGTTAAATTAAAAAAATCTTCTATGATTACGATGCTACTATTTAAATTCATAAAAATGGAAACCATACCTTTAATTAATTGATCGATTAAAATAAAAATAAAACTTAATCCAAATAATTTTTTAAACATAAAATCCCTCTTTCACCAAATTATTATACCACATTTTTTATTTTTTTACTATATCACTTATTGGAGCAAAAGTTTTTCTATAACCATCTATTAATCCATATTTATATATGGCTTCAATATGTTTTTTTGTAGCATATCCTTTGTGATTTTTAAATCCATACATTGGATATTTTAAATCAAGTTCATACATCATTTTATCACGAGTTACTTTGGCTACAACAGAAGCTGCGGCAATTGTAATACTTTTTAAATCTCCTTTAATAATTGATGTTGTATCTATATCTATTGAAATAGGCATAGCGTCAATTAATACATGTTCTAGATTTATTTTTTTATTTATTTTTTCAATTACTCTTATCATTGATCTTTTAGTAGCTTGATAAATGTTATATTCATCTATTTCTTGTGGTTGGGCCATATCAATATCATAAGCTAAACAATTATTTATTATATATTCATAAAATAAGTCTCTTTTTTTCTCTGTTAATTTTTTTGAATCAGTTAAACCATCTAGTGTGAAATCTTTGGGTAAAACAACACAAGCTGTTACAACAGGACCAATTAAAGGACCTCTTCCTACTTCATCTACTCCGCCTATATATTTAATACCTTCATTATATAATTTTTCTTCAAATTCTCTATTATTCATAAAAACACCCTAACTAATTATAACACAAAAAAACACTTATGTGTTTTTAATCTTTACCTTGTCTTTGGAAATAATCTCTTTATTTTCAATATAGCTTGCGTCTAATTTATTTTCATACATAATAACTAAAGTACTGTAAGCTAAATCAAAATCAAGTAATTTATTTTTAAATGCATATTCTAGTACATAATACCTTTTCCCTAATTTTTTAATTAAAAACTTAGTGTCAAAGTTTATTTTTAATAATTTGTATATTTTTGTAATTATATCATCGCTTAAGTATTTAAATATTTGTTTATTAACGCATAATAAATCAATCAAGTGAAATTCTAAAGCACTTTTACCTAAATTATTTAAAACATAACTAACAATTTCCTTCATATTAGTTATACCGCTAACATCAAATTTGTTAGTACAAAATATATATTTTAAAATTACTAAATTAATTAATGATTTTCTTAATTCAAATAAAACACTTATATTATTAATATTTTTATTAATTAAACTATAAACATGAGTGTTATCGATTAAATAAATTCCAGTTTTTCTTAATATATCAATATTTCCATTTTCTATTTCTTCTAGTACCATCGAACTAGTAATATACTCTGTCGGAATTAGTGATACATTAAAATTCATTAAATATAGTTTTCTAAATAATGAATGAGAATAAAATTTTTCTGGAATATCAGATAAAGTTAATTCTTCTGCACCGTTTTTTATATATTCATAAATTAACTCTAAATCCAAATAATTTTTAGGTATATTAAAGAAATATTTTCGATGAATCATTAAAGCTTTTAAGTATAGTTCTTTATTTAAATATTTAATTGGAATTCCTTTAAAGTTGTACTCCTTACGATTAATTAATGATTTATCAATCATATCTTTATTTATTAAATAAAAGGGAACATTATCAATTGAACTACCTTCTATAAAAATAGCTAATTCACACATTTCTTTATTTTTTTTATAAAATTGTAGATTATTAAAATAATTTATATCTATTTTAAATGCTTTTATATATATTTCTTTTATGTCTTTAAATTTTTCTTTTTTAAATAATTCAATTATTTTATCAAAACATCTTTCATTTCTTTCTAGTATTTGACAAGCATAGTAAACTGCATAGTTTAAATTACATCTTTTTTCTGCATACATTTTACTTAAGATTTCTAAATTTATTTTTTCGTCCATTAAAATCACCTTTGTATATTATATTAAATTAAATTGATTTTATCAAGTAAAAATAGAAGACTAATCTTCTATTCTATTAAATAATAATTCTAAACTGTTTATTTTTATATCACCTTTGATATTACAAACTTTAAAATTATTTTCTTTTATATTTAACATTGATTTAATTTTTAAAGAGGTACTTGGTATAAAAGGACTCAATAATGTAGCCATGTTAGCCATCATATAAACACATGTATATGTAATATTATTAAATTCATTTATATCTTCTTTAACCTTAATCCAAGGTTGTTTTTCATCATAATATTTATTTCCTGAAACTGCATATTCTATAATTAAATCACTTGCTGCTCGTAGTTCACCATTAGAAAGTAATTTATTAACTTTTTCAAATACTTCCTCAGTTTTGGAAATAATATTTTCATCTATAGTTCCTTCAGTAATTACACCATCGAATTTTTTATTAATGAAAGATAAATTACGATTAATAAAATTACCAATAACTCCAACTAAAAATTTGTTGTGAAAATTCACCATATCACTTAAAGTAAAGTTGGCGTCTTTTTTCTCTGGTCCATTATTTATGAAGTAAAAACGAATTGTATCTTTGTTGTAATTATTTACTAAATCATTTATAGTTACTAAGTTACCTTTTGATTTACTCATTTTTTCATCATTCATATTCATGTACTCACAAGAAATAATTTTTGTTGGTTTGCAATAATCTTTATTGATAGCATCTAATAAAGCTGGAAAAATAATTGTGTGAAATATTATGTTATCTTTACCATGAGAAAAGTAAGATGTCATATCTTTTAAGAAAGATTCGAAATCCATACCTTTTTTATTTGCTACTTCTAAAGCTGCTGTTAAGTATCCTAAAACTGCTTCAATCCATACATAAATACGTTTATCTTCATACCCTACAACTGGTACTTCAACACCCCAATTTAAGTGTCTAGTAGCTGCTCTATCAATTACACCTATTTTTAAATATTTTAATGATTCATTAATAGCATTTTTACGCCAATCGCAGTTTTCAACTAAATTTTCTAAAACATTTTGAAAAGCTGATAGCTTAAAGTATAAATGTTTATTTTTTTTAACTATTGTTTCGTTATTGCATATTTTACAATGTTTTTCTGTTAGTAATGAAGGATCAATTGCATTTAGGCAGTGATCGCATTGTTCACCCATTGCGTCTTTTCCACAATGAGGACAAATTCCTAAAATTTCTCTATCTGATAAATATTCGTTACATATAGGGCAAAAATCTTGTTCTATTTCTTGTTCAAATATATATCCATTATCTTGAATAATTTTAAAATATTCTTTTACTTTTTCTTTATGAGAATCAAACATAGTAGCTGAATAGTTATCATAACTAAAATCTAAATCACTAAAATTTTTAGCAAACTCTTCGTGATATCGATTAACAATTTCGACTGGTTCTACTTTTTCTTGTTTTGCTCTTAAACTAATAGGGGTTCCATGTGAATCAGTACCTGATACATATAAAACATTGTTACCTATTTCTCTGTGATATCTAGCAATAATATCACCTGGTAATAAAGCGGCTAAATGACCAACATGCAAAGAATTATTTGCATAAGGCCAAGCTCCACCAATAAGTATATTTTTCATATACATTCCTCCTTATTTTATTACAATATTTACTAGTCTTTTAGGAATTACAATAACTTTAACTATCTCTTTTCCCTCAATAAATTTAACAACATTTTCTATATTTAAAGCTAATTCTTTCATTTCATCTTCTGTTGTTTTAGATGATACTTCGATTTTTCCTCTTACTTTACCATTTACTTGAACAACTAATTCAAAAGTATCATTGTCTAATTTATTACTATCATAACTAGGCCATTTAGATAAATATAGTTTTTCTCCTAGGTCGCATATTTCATTGATTTCTTCTGTAATATGAGGAGCAATTGGATTTAGTAACAAAATAAATGTTCTTAGATCTAACTTAGAAATTGTTTCAAATTCTTCTAATTTATTAAGTAAAATCATCAGTGAAGATACTGCTGTATTATATTTCATATTTTCGATATCTTCAGTTACTTTTTTAATAGTTTGATTAAATAAAACTTCTTCAGTTAACTTATCATTATCATTTAATTTAGTAGTTAATTTATAAACTCTATCTAAAAATTTCTTACATCCTTTTAAACCATTTGTACTCCAAGAAGCATCTTTTTCATAATCTCCTATAAACATTTCGTAAGTTCTTAAAGCATCTGCTCCAAATTCATTTACCATATCATTTGGGTTAACAACATTGCCTTTAGATTTGCTCATTTTCTCTCCATTTGAACCTAAAATCATTCCATGAGATACTCTGACGTTAAATGGTTCTTTATTAGGTACTAAACCTACATTAAATAAAAATTGATTCCAGAATCTAGCATATAATAAATGTCTAGCAGTGTGTTCCATTCCACCATTATACCAATCAACTTTACCATAATAGTTTAATGCTTCTTTGGAAACAAATTCATTATTATTAGTACTATCCATATATCTTAAAAAGTACCAAGAAGATCCAGCCCAGTTAGGCATTGTATCAGTTTCTCTTTTAGCATCTTTACCACATTTAGGACATTTACAATTTACAAATGATGCGATATTAGCTAATGGACTTTCTCCATCATCTGTTGGTTCATATTCAGCTACATTTGGTAACATAACTGGTAAATCGCTTTCAGGTACAGCCACTTGGCCACAATCTTTACAATGTATTATAGGTATTGGTTCTCCCCAAAATCTTTGTCTTGAGAAAATCCAATCTTGTAATCGATAATTAACTTTTTCTTCACCTAAGTTATTTTTTACTAAGTATTCTAACATTTTTTTAATTGAATCTTTTTTATTATCAATTCCATTTAAGAATTCTGAATTAATCATAACCCCATCACCAGTATATGCACTTTCACTTATATCACCAGCAATTACAGGTATGATTTCTAGATTAAATTTTTTTGCAAATTCATAATCTCTTTCGTCATGAGCAGGGACAGCCATAATAGCTCCTGTACCATAACCCATCATTACATAATCTGAGATAAATACTTTAACTTCTTTATTAGTAACTGGATTAATAGCTTTAATGCCTTTTATTTCAACACCGGTTTTATCTTTAGATAATTCTATTCTTTCAAATTCTGTTTTCGTTTTTGATTTTTCTTGGTAATCTTTTATTTCATTCATATTAGTTATTTTAGAACTATATTTTTCAATTAAAGGATGTTCAGGAGCTATAACCATAAAAGTAACACCAAATAAAGTATCACATCTAGTAGTAAATACAGTTAACTTATCATCCATTACTTTAAAATCAACTAAAGCACCACTACTCTTACCTATCCAATTTATTTGTCCTAATTTAACTCTTTCTGCAAATTTAGTATCTTCTAAACCTGTTAATAAATCTTCAGCATAATCACTCATTTTAAGCATCCATTGTTCTTTTTCTTTTTGAATTACTTTAGAACCACATCTCTCGCATACTCCACCAGCTGAATCTTCATTAGATAAACCTGTTTTACACACAGGACACCAGTTAATATTTTTTAAAGATTTATAAGCCATTCCATGTTCAAAAAATTTTAAAAATTGCCACTGTGTCCATTTATAATACTCAGGGTCAGTAGTTGAGAACTCTTTTGACCAATCAAAAGAAATACCTAAAGATAATATTTGATCTTTATAAGTTTTTATATTTTCGGCTACAGCTTCTTTTGGATGTATTTTATTCTTAATAGCATATTGTTCAGCTGGTGCTCCAAAAGCATCCCATCCCATTGGGAATAAAACATTATATCCTTCCATTCTTCTTTTACGAGCTAAAGAATCTAGTGCTGTATAACTTCTAGCGTGACCTACATGTAAACCACTACCAGATGGATAAGGAAATTCAACTAAAATATAATACTTTTCCTTATCATTAATTTCAGATTTAAATACTTCATTATTAACCCAAAATTTTTGCCATTTTTTTTCTATCTCACTAAAATTATACATTTTTTTCCTTCTTTCTTAAAATTCTACCATATATATCATAAACTACATAAGTTAAAATAGTTATTAAAATAAAGCCTACTAATAGTTGTATTATCATACTATCAAAAATCATTGATACTGTAAATACAGTTGCTATTATAAAAGCATTCAATAAAGATATTACATTTATAAATAAATTTATATTTAGTTTATTTATATCCAATTTATATTTATTTTTAAAATATAATACTTGATTACTAGATTTGAACTTTTCATATCTTTTCTTCTGTAAAATAACTGTTACTAAATAAAATAAATATACAAGCACAAAAGCTAAAATAAAAAATACTAAAAATTCCATATAATCCCCCTAAACTCAATACTATTTAATTATATTATATTTTACTTAACATTACAAGAAATATAAAAAAAAAGAAGAAATTAATCTTCCTCAAGGTTTTACTATAAAATTAACATTACTAGCCTTATTAGGACTTGAATTAAGTCTATCAGCATCAGCTTGAGTTCTGGCATATGCATTTGTTAAAGTATAAGTGTTATAAAACATATTATCTGTAGAAGTTACCTTGGATGTATCAAAACTACTTAAATCTAAACTATACAGATTATTATTGCCAGAAAACATGTAGGACATATTAGTTACATTACTTGTATCAAAACCACTCAAATCCAATGATACTATAGGCATATTATAAAACATATAAGACATGTTAGTTACATTTATTGTATCAAAATGACTTAAGTCTATATTTCTGATTTTTATGTTGTAAAACATCCTACTCATATTAGTAACATTGCTTGTATCAAAACTACTTATATTTAAATTTTCCAAATAATAAGCACCATTAAACATGCTATACATTGATTTTACTTTTATTGTATTAAAACCACTTAAATCTAAAGTAATAAAATCAGTGTATCTAAACATTTGATTCATGTCAGTCACATTACTTGTGTCAAAGTGAGATAAATCCATTTCAGAAAGCGATGTTCCTTCAAACATATTACTCATATTAACAACCTTAGATGTATTGAATGAAGAAATATTTAAGTTTCGTATTCCAGAAGCATGTCTGAACATTTGAGACATATTAACTACATTTGAAGTATTAAAATGACTTAAATCAAGACTTTCTAAAGAATGCAGACTTGAAAAAGTTCCATCCATATAAATCACATTAGAAGTATCAAAACTACTAACATTTAAATCAGTTAAAATAGTTGCATAATAAAACATAGAATTCATATTAGTCACATTTGAAGTATTAAAACTACTCAAGTCTAAACTTGTAATTTTTTTTAAATAATAAAACATATATGACATATTAGTAACATTCGAAGTATTAAAACTGCTCACATCTAAGTTTTTTAATTCTACCAGTCCACTAAACATGCTACTCATATTATTTACTTTTGAAGTGTTAAAGTTATCTATATTTAAAGAATTTAATTTATCACTATTGGAAAACATATTATTCATATATACTACATTCGATGTATTAAAACCACTTAAATCCAACTCAACTAATCCAGAATAAGCAAACATATATGACATTGAAGTTACTAGCGAAGTATCAAAATGACTTAAATCTAAAGTTCTATCTTCAATTTGAGTACCAGCTTTAAACTCGCAAAACATTGAGTACATATTAGTAACATTCGAAGTATCGAAACCAGATATATTCAAACTATTTAAATTATAATCATAATAAAACATACTGGACATATCAATAACATTTGAAGTGTCGAAACCACTTAAATCCAATTCCTGCAATTTAACATTATAATTAAATAAGGATTCCATATCAACAACTCTACTAGTATCTAAAATACCATTAAAATTTATCGATTCTACTTTTAAAAATCTACAAAACAGAGATTGTTTAGAAGTATATTGACCACATGAACCACCCATTTGTTCATGAGCTATAATAACCCCATCAGCTTCAATATTTAAAATTTGTTTACCATCAATCTCTTCAATATACCCCAAAACAACTTCATTGTAATTTTTAGAAAAATCCCATTTAATTGTAGCAGTTTCATATTTTCCAGAAAAACTATCTAAAAAATTAACTTCTGTAATTGTATCTCTATAATTACCTATTCTATTTTGAAATTCATAACCACTCATCATTAAATTAGGTTCAATAACCTTAAAATTAACAGTTATCCTAGTTTCTAAACCAGAATTAGATGTAGCTGTACAAGTAACATTATTATTTCCACCACTTAATTCATTAGTATTAGTAAAATTGCAACTATATTCCCCACCACTAATACCAAAAGTTGTGGTAAAATAATCTTTTATTTGAGAATCTGTATTAGGTTCAATTCTTATATTTTCTTGTTTAGCTACTATAGTAGGAGTAAATTTATCTAATTTAAATTCTTTACATACTGTTTCTGATTGTCTACTACCTTTTATTCCAACTGCACATACTGTATATATACCATCTATATTTATGTTAATATCAGTATTTTCTATATTAGGTGTACATGTTGTATTACTAATACAGTGTTTATTACTCTCACCATTAGTTACAACATCTACAGTATAATCACTATTAACCCAACCGTTAGAAGCTGTTTTAGATGGAACTAAATCGATAGTAACTATAAATCCAGCATTGTCATCTGTTGTATCACAATCTTTATCATATTTAATGTCATAATTATCTAAATTATTCATCCAAGAATAAATTATACAACCTTCTAATTCCTCACCAGTAAATGGATCTACTGGTATTTCAGTTATTAATCCATCCTTTATCAATTCATCAAATGGTAATGTTTTATACATTTCATCTTCATAACCTAAATTATTATTAACAGAATATTTAATAGCTTCATTAATTACTCTATCTATTTGTTCATCATAAACCCTTTGTTTAGATTCATTAATTGAATTATTAACGATTGGTATGATAATCATCAATAATACTCCTAATATAACTAAAACTGCTGTTAATTCCACTAAAGTAAACGCTTTTTTCACATAATCAACTCTTTCTTACTATCTAAATTATATCAAATGACAAACAAAATATCCACAAAAAAACACAAATTTGTGTTTTATAAAATTTCTTTTACTTTTGAAGTTATTATTTCTTTGGAAAATGGTTTTGATACATAACCGATAAAACCAAGTTCAATATATTTTTCTTCTGAACCTGCTACTGCATCTGCTGTTAAAGCTATTACTGGAGTTTTAAATAAATCATCTAATAACAACTCTTTTAAAACATCAACACCAGACATACCTGGCATCATAATATCCATCAATATTAAATCATAATTATGTCCAGAATGAATAATATCCAAACATTGTTGACCATTAAAAGCTTCATCGATATCAAAATTAAATTCTTTTAACATCACCTTAGCTACTTTTATATTCATGACATTATCATCTACTATTAATATTTTTCTGCCGTGGAAATCTTTTTTGATTTCTATTTTTTCTTCTGTAATTATATTATTTGGTTTAACTTCTAAACTAATTTTTTGAGGTATTTTAACCATGAACTCTGAACCAAATCCATATTTAGAAGTGACATTAATTTTACCATTTAGTAGTTCAACTAGGTTTTTAGTAATAACTAATCCTAATCCAGTGCCTTCAATAGTAGAGTTTACTTCTGTATCTAGTCTTTCGAATTTAATAAATAATTTATCAATATCTTTAATCCCTTTACCTGTATCTTTAACGTTAATAATTAAATCACATGTAGCTTTATCTTTAATGCAATTAACTATTACTTCAATTAAACCTTTATCGGTATATTTAACAGCATTACTCAATAAATTATTTAAAATAGATTTTAATAATGTTTTGTCTCCTATTAATTCATAAGGAACTGAAGAGTCGATTTCTAATTTAATATCTAAATCTTTGTTTTCTATACGAGTTTTGTTTAGTTTAACAATGTTATTAATTTCGTCATATAAGACATATTTATCTTCATTAATTACAACGTTATTAGTTTCTATTTTATTAATATCTAAAACGTTACCTACTATTTCTAATAAAGTTTGTGAAGCGTTATTTATATCTATTAAATCTTCTTTAATATCTAAGCTAACATCTTTATCTTTTAAACACTCACTTAGTCCTACAATGGCGTTTAGGGGTGTTCTAATCTCATGGCTCATACTAGCTAAAAAGTCACTTTTAGCATTATTACTTTTAATAGCTGAATCACGAGCTGTATTTAGTTCTCTTATTAGTTTAACATCAGGATTTTCAATTGTATGATACATTAAAGTAGTAGTTAATGTAATAGTTAAAGTTACCATGAATAAATCAGGATTTTGAAATTGAATATAAAATACAATTAAGCATAATATAATAAATGTTAAAACCGGAATCATTTTTTTAAATGATAATGTTTTACTATTTAAAATTATTAATACAAATGATATAAAAGCATTAATTCCAACTAAAATATATAAAATATTTTGACTAATTCCACTTGTATATAGATATTCTAATTCTTTAACAACATTTAAAGGTAATACAAGTATAAATATAGCTGCTATCAAGCACTCAAACCAATAATAGTAACTTATCCATTTTAGCATTTTATCATTGTTTTTTTCTAAACAAATATTAGCTATATAAACAGAAAATAAAGTTCCCCATAATAATAAATTAAATAAATATAACTTAGGAGCTATCATAATAAAATTGTTATTAAAATTATCTAAAATATAATAGGCAGAAACATTTAATAAAGTTCCAACTAATGAACTGATTAATAATAAACTATATATTTTAGTTTCTCTTGTATTTATTTTACTTTTGGTAAAATATGCTAAAAAGACAATGATGTTAAATAAGAAAGCATATATTCCTCCAGTATTTAAAATGTCCATATATAACTCCTTTCTAATTTAAGTATTGATCATCAACCACAACACATTCTATGTCTTCGAATTTTATTTTTTCGTAATATGTATGATTTGGTTTAACCATTAGTGTAAATTCTAAATGATCAACTAATGTATAAGCATGTGGTTTATCTCCTTCTGGTAATGAATTTAAACACATTTCATTTATTTCTTTTACTATTTCATTAAAATCATGATTACCATTTTTTAATTTTATAAATACTGTTGGGATAGTTCCAACTAAATCTTTATAGACTAAACCGACTGCTACACAACTTTCAACTGCTTTATGTAACATAACAACACCTTCAATCGGACTGGCATGAACACTGTGACCATCTGGAGTTTTAATAACTCTTTTATATCTATCTATAATATGAACATGTCCTGTTTCATCTAAATATCCTTTATCACCTGTTTTATAGTATTTGATTTTATCTTTAATAACTGTCATATCAGTAGTTGCTTTAATGTTATTAAAATATTCTTTAATCATTGTTGGTGAGTTAAAACATAATTCTCCAACACTACCAATTTCTAATTCTTCGTTTGTTTCATGGTCAACTACCATGGCTTTACAACCTGGTAAAATTAAACCGGCAGTTTCTGGTTTATAAATCCCATAATCTTCGCATGTAGCTGAAACACAACCACCAAATTCAGAAGCACCATAACCAATTTTTAAGACAGTATCACTACCATGTGATTTAAAAAACTCATTAATTTCGTTTACAACACCAATATTAATTTTATCTCCACCGGCTACAGCTCGTTTTAAAAAAGAAAAATCTTCATCGTTAACTCTATTATTTCTAATTATTGTTTCCCAAAATCTTGGAACACCTAAAGCATTATTAGGCTTATATTTAGTTAATAATATATCAAAATCATTGGTATTAAATTTTGTTAGCATTATAATTTCCCAACCACAACATAAAGAATTATGCATTCCATTTACTGAACCATAAGAAGAAAAGAAAGGAATGATTCCTAAAAATGTTTCTTTTTTATCGAAATGTTTTCCTGCTATTCTCATTTCTTCTACCATAGCATTATAAGCTTCATTAGTTTCAATACATCCTTTTAATACCCCACTAGGATCAGTCGTTCCACTAGTTGTATATATAGCAAAAGGACTATCACTTTCAAACTTACTATCTATTTTGCCTTTAAATAATTTGTTATATTGTTTGTGAAATTGTTCAATTGAGATAAATTTATCACCATAGTTTTTAACTAACTTATTAAATTTTAATAAACTGTATATAACTTTTCCTCGTAATGAACTTTTTATAAAATTCATTGAATCACCAACTGAAACTGTTAAGATATTTTTACAATTAATTTCGCTGGCAATTGGTAATATTTTATCTTTAACTACTTCTAGTGGTGTTACTACTAAAACAGCTTTGGAATTATTAATATAGCCAAGCATTCTTTCGCTATTAGTTCTTGGATCTATTAAGTATGCTGCAGCTCCTAATCTATTTAAAGCATATTTTAAATAAACTACTTCTGGCATTGTTGGCATAATTAAACATACAATATCACCTTTTTTAATACCATAACCTTTTAAACTTTTAGCATATTTTTCTATGTTTAAAAACATATTACCATAATTGATTTTGTTATTATAATAGTTCATTGCTATAAATTCTAGGTTGTCTTTATTTTTACTATACATATAATCGTAAGCTTTCATCTTACAATTTTTTAATACTTCGTTATAGCTACCTTTTTTGTAATAATCTAGATGCGGTTGTAATTCTGAATAATATTTTTTCATAAATAACTCCTATTCTTAATTTAATTATAACACAAAAAAATATCATTTAAAATGATATTTCATAAATTTATTTAAGCAACCAATCAATAACAGTAATTTTAGTTATTCCATCATAATCAAGCATGTATGGTGGATTAGATGACATAAAAAGTGTATTACTACACTAATTTTTGTAAATTTTCATATCTTTTAATTGCTTGTTTTTTATTTTCTTCTAATATAGTATCACTCTCACTATTTACTTTAGATAAAACTTTATATCTATTTTGAGTTAATAGGAAGTCTTTATACAAGTCAAAATTAGGTTTACTATCTAAACTGAATCCAGTTAGAGGATTTCTTTTATATAAATTGAAGTAACCACATGAAACTGCTTCTTTAGCACTACTAACACTATTAACCATACCACCAGTAATTCCATGTGAGATACAAGGTGCATAAGCAATAACAATAGCTGGACCGTTATAATTATTTGCTTCTTTTAAAGTTCTGATTAAATGCATAGGATTTGATAGTGAGACTGTTGCCACAAATACATGGTCATAATTCATCATCATTAAACCTAAATCTTTTTTATAAGTTGTTTTACCACCTGCTGCAAATAGTGCTGTTGCTCCAAGTGGAGTTGCTTTAGAAGCTTGTCCTCCAGTATTTGAATATACTTGAGTATCTAAAACTAAAACTTTAATATTTTCATTTGTTGACATTACATGATCTAAACCACCATATCCAATGTCATATGCCCATCCATCTCCACCAATACACCAAAAGCTTTTAGCAATAACATCTTCTTTAATATTTTTTAATTCTTTATATTTTTCACTAATTTCTTTTGTATATTCATAGTTATTAATATTGTTTATATATTCTTTACAAACTTCACTATCAATATCATTTAAAATTTTAATAACATTTTTCTTTTTCTTTTCATCTGCTTTTAACATACCATAACCAAATTCTGCATTATCTTCAAATAATGATGAGTTCCATGGTACAGAGTAAGGTGTTGAAGGAGCTGAACCACCATAAATAGATGAACATCCTGTTGCATTAGCTATAACTAAATTATCAAATAATTGGGTTAATAATTTAATATAAGGTGTTTCACCGCAACCAGCGCATGCTCCACTAAATTCAAATTTAGGTTGTTTAAATCCTACGTTTTTAATGTTATTTAATTCATTTTCTTTGCAAGTAATGTTGTTAACTAGGTAATCAAAAACTTTTTGTTCTTCTATTTTTAAATCATCGTTTACTAAAGATTTTTCTCTTGAAGGACAATGTTTAATGCATAAACCACAACCAGTACAATCGGCAACTGATATACCCATTATATATTTATCTATACATTTTTCTTTTATAAATGATGGTGCTTTTTCATACTCTTCATCTGATAATAAAAATGGTCTAATTACTGAATGTGGACAAACAAATGAACACATATTACATTTTATACAATTTTCACTTAACCATTTTGGAACAATGTTTGAAATTTTTCTTTTTTCATCTTTGGTATTTCCGCCTTCAAATGAACCATCTTTCATATCTAAAAATGAAGAAACGCTTAGATCATCACCCATTCTTTTATTCATCATTGTTACAACATCATTATTAATGTCATTAATTTCACAAATAAAATCTCCAGTTATATCTATTTTTTTTAAGTATTTATCAACATAACTAATAGCATTTATATTAGATTCAATTACTTCTTTTCCTTTTAATTCAAATCTTTTTTTAATGTCTTCTTTTAATTTAGAAATACCTAAGTCGTAATCTATAACTTTACTTAGTTTAATAATAACACTTTCCATAATCATACTAATTTTATTTTTAATATTATTTTCTAAAGCTATTTGATAAGCATCAATTGTATAGAAATTAATATTTTTACTAACAATTATATTTTTAATGCTTTGGCTTAAATTAGATATTATTTCTTTTTCATCTTTACTAGTATTTAATACAAAAATACCGTTTTCTTTGATATCACTTAAGCAATCAAAACTAGATAAGTAACTTTCTTTTGTAACGACTACTAATGATGGATTCATTACATAATAAGTTGAGTTTATCATATCATCTGAAAATCTTAGATGTCCTTTAGTAACTCCTCCTGATTTTTTTGAATCATATTGGAAATATCCTTGAACGTATTTATTTGTATTATAACCTACTAATTTTAATAATGATTTAGAAGCACTAACCATTCCATCTGATCCATAACCATATATAGCCATTTCGTAATTTTTATCAATTAATATTTTACTAGGTTTTAAACTTAAATTAGTTACATCATCATTAATTCCAATTGTAAAATTATCAATTGGATTATCTAACATATCGAAAACTGCTTTTATTGAAGAAGGATTAGTATCTTTTGATGATAATCCATATCTTCCCCCTACTACTTTTATATCTAAATCTTTTAATACATTTACAACATCTAAGTATAAAGGTTCTCTAGAACCAAATTCTTTTGTTCTATCTAAAACAGCTATTTTTTTAACACTTTTTGGTAAAACATTAAGTAAATATTTACTACTAAATGGTCTGTATAAGTGAACTTCTATTAAACCAACATCACTCATTTTTTCTAATACTTCTTTGATAGTTTCACAAACAGAACCCATAGCAACTATTACTTTACTAGCATTTTTACTACCATAATAATTAAATGGTTTATATGATGTTTTGGCTATTTCATTTATTTTGGTCATATAGCTATTAACTATATCGCTTACTTCTTCATAGTTTTTATTTCTTACTTCGGTTGCTTGGAAATAGATATCATCATTTTGGGCAGTTCCTCCAGTTTTGGGATTATCTAAACTAATACATCTTTTTTTATAATTGTTTAAACTATCGTAATTGATTAAATTTTTAACATCATCTAATTCTAAAATATTTACTTTATTTAATTCATGACTAGTTCTAAAACCGTCAAAGAAGTTTAAAAATGGTAAATTACTATCAATAGCAGCTAAATGAGAAATAGCTGTCATATAAGCAACATCTTGAACTGAAGATGATGCTAGAAAATTAAATCCTGTCATTCGGGCTGCATATATATCTTGGTGATCACCAAAAATAGATAAAGCATGAGTAGATAAACTACGTGCAGCCACATGCATTACGCATGGTAGCATTTCTCCAGCCATTTTATACATATTAGGAATCATTAATAATAATCCTTGTGAGGCAGTATAAGTAGAAGTCAAACTACCGTTTTTAAGCATTCCATGCACAAGTCCTGCTGCCCCAGCTTCACTTTGCATCTCAACTACAGATACAGTATTATTAAATACATTTAAAATACCATTTTGACTATATTTATCTGTTAATTCAGCCATAGGGCTTGATGGAGTTATCGGATAAATACCTGCTGTTTCTGTAAACATATAAGAGGTATGGGCACAAACCTCATTACCATCCATTATTACTTTTTTCATTCATATCACCTATTTAAAATTATAACACATAAAAAAATTAATTAAAATATAAATTGACATAAAAAGAAAATGTGTGTTATTATATACAGAATTTGATTAGGAGGAGATTTTGTTGGAAATTAAAAATTATAATACAATAGCTATAAATATAAATAAAGCAATTGATAAAAACAGTGATGAAGAATTAGATTTTATTTGTAAGTATTATGTGGATTTATTAATAAAATCACATCGTTTGAATGGAAATGTAAGCCAAGCTAGTTCATATGATTTGAAGCAGTTAACGAAAACTTTAAAAAAAGCTTTCCCACAATTACAAACAGTTACTATAATTTCTATTATTAAAAAATTATTAGTATTTACAATTAAACAATTCAAAATTTTAGATAGTAATTTTAGTTATATAAATATTTCTAAAAAAAATGGACACCAGTATAAACAAGCCCTTAATTTAAGTATCCACTATGAATGTTTACTTAATTTAAAAAAAGTATTATTAAAGCAACTTGAAATGACTGAGGAAAATAATATGCGAGATAATTTAAAATTATTAAAGAAAGTATGTGAGAAAAATGCAAACGTTTAATTTAATGGAAAATATAAAAGTTAAAATATTAACTGATACAACCTTAGATAAAAAAAACAAATTATTTTTATGTGTTACTTATATTGAAAAGATAAGTGAGGAACATAAAAAAAAATTTATAGAAGAAAAAACATTTTATGATTTAATTAATGTTATTAATGTTATTAATTCTTTTACTAGTTATACGGAATTTAGCGATATAAATAAAAAATTATTAGAATTTTTAGAATTTCAAATTAATTTAATTGAAGGATTTATGGGTGGTAATATTAATCAAAATACTTACTTTAATTTGATTAAAGCAAATGGAAGAATAAATCAAATTATTAAAAAAATATTACTTATTGAAAATGAAAAAGAGAAAAAAGTTCCTAAGTTTTATAATTTTGTAAATACTAAATATCCTATTTAAACTACATTTTATGTAGTTTTTATTTACAAATAAAAAGAGTTATTAAATAACTCTATATAATTTCAATTTCATCATTGTTTTTTATTAACAAGCCATTAGCCTCATCTGTATCTAAATGAATTTCAAAGTAAGCATCATCTGCTAATTTTAAATGAACATTGGTTAATATTCCACCTTTTACACCATCTATTTGAACACTAACTATATCAGGTAAATTATAATCTTCTTGCATTTTTTTAGTGATGTGAATATGTCTTTGTGGAATTATACAACCATTAGTAGTTATTTCTCCATTTGGTCCAACTAGTGTAACTACTTCACTACCCTCTAAGTCTCCTGAAGGTCTAATCGGTGGATTTACACCTAGAATAACGGCATCAGTTTTTGCAATTTCTATTTGTGTGTAGTCTCTACAAGGTCCTAAAACTCGAACATTTTTTATTTCATTTTTAGATGTTTTAACAGTAACTACATGATTAGTTGCAAAATTACCAGGTTGTTTTAAATCAACTTTTTTTTCCATTTCTATATTACCAAATAGTTTTTTAAAATCTTCTTCATTTAAATGTACATGTTTATTGGAAACACCAACACTTATTTTCATAATATCACTCCCTAAATAATTATAACATATTTTTAACATATTTAAACTTTAAAATAATAAAATTTAAGTGAAAGGATGATTTTATGAATAACCAATTTAATCAAGGTTTATATATGCCACCATCTAATCAAGGTGTAGCTTATCAAAATATAACAACAACTGAAATTCCTTATATTGAACAATCGTATATTGAAAATATTTTAAGACAAAATAAAGGTAAGAAAGTCAAAGTATATCAAACATTCCCTGATGCTTCAGAATGGCGTGATAAAGTGTTTGAAGGTATTATAGAACAATCAGGGAGAGATCACATTGTACTAAGTGATCCTATAACAGGAATGTGGTATTTATTGTACATGATTTATGTTGATTATGTAGAATTTATGGAACCAATTAATTATAAACCTCAATTTCCAGGAGGAAAATTAGAAAAATAAATTGAAATTAATAGAAATCTTTGATATAATTTAAATGGTGAGTATATGACAACATTTATAACTATTCTAGGATTTTTAATTTTAATAAGTATTATACTTATGTTATTTGCAAATATATATAACAATTTTCAAGCTCTTTTGATTAAGATTAATGAGTCTGAAGCTAACATTGATACTACTTTAAGAAAAAGATATGATTTAATTAATAAAACTATAGGAATTATAAAAAATAATAAAGAAATTGAAGAACCACTTGATTTAATTGAGAAGTTAAGAAGTAAAAAAATATCAAATTTTGAACTTGATAGAAAATTATATGATGCAATAAATGAGGTTAATAATACTTTGGATAAATATCCAGAACTTAAAAATTTAGAAACAATTATTAAATTACAATTTTCATTAAATGAATCAGAGCATGAAATTGAAGCTCTAAGAAAGTATTATAATGATAATATAACTTATTATAATAAAAGGGTTGCTAAAATACCTTCAAATTTTATAGCTTTAATTTTTAGTTACAAAAATAGACCTTATTATGATGGTAAGGATATGACTGATAATATAATTAATGATTTTAAAATATAATGTATCGTTTGATACATTTTTTATTTTAAAAAAAATAAAGCATTTCTGCCTTATTTACTTCTACGTTCTTTGATTTTTGGTTCTTTAATCATTTTTCTGATATATCCAAGTTTAGCTTGTCTAACTTTTCCTTTTCTAACAACTTCGATAGAATCGATAACTGGGCTGTTAACTGGGAATGTTCTTTCAACACCAACACCTGCAGATTTTTTTCTTACGATAAATGTTCTTGAAATTCCACTTCCTTGAATTGCCATAACAATACCTTGGAATGCTTGAATTCTTTCTCTTTTACCTTCAACGATTTTTACATTAACACAAATAGTATCTCCTACTCTGAATTCAGGTAAATCAGTACGAATTTGTTTTGCTGTAATTTTTTCAATTAAATTCACTATGTCTCTCTCCTTTTATAATACTATAATCATAATTATACAATCAGCGGATTACGTCGTTATTAATTATAGCATAATAGTAGTTATAATGTAAATACTATTTTCTAACTATTTTGTACTTTTTACTAAAATAATATGATGTTAAATATATAAATATTGTATATATAATATTTAAAGCTAATGAATTGTATATACTTTCAAATAATAGATTTATATCTAGGTCATTAGTTATTATAAATAGTAAATATGTAATTACTCTATAAAATATAATTGTTAGTACAGTTATTAAAAGATTTATATGCCATTGGATTGATAGATAATAAAATAAAAATGAAATAATAAATCCCAGTACTAGAAATATAAATACATGATATAAAGCTGTATTAAAATATGCTATATCATATAAAAAACCTAATATCATTATGTATTTGTAATATCTTTGGTCATTCCCTTTAAAAAATGGATATATTAAAACTAAAGAACAAATAGTTAATAAAGGAAAGAATATTCCTCCTGTTAAATATACTGATAATATTCCATCTAATAAAAAAGATATTATAGATATAATTAATATCATTCAACACCTCTTTTTAAAACTGAAACGTAATTTATATTATCAAAATTAACGCTACTTTCAACTTCTAATATTGCAGCTAAATCAAATGTATCTGTTGTTATATTGGAAACTGTACCAATTTTTATCCCAGATGGAAAAATATCTCCCATTCCAGTAGTAGTTACTGTAGCTCCATTTTCTATTAATATATTATCTGAGATACCTTCTATTATAAATTTATCATCTTTAAAATTACTAATAATACCATAAGTATATTGATCGTTGTATTCAATTTTAACTGATATTCTGTCTATACCTGATTTTATTAGTCTTATAGTACTATTAAAAGAAGTTGTGCTTATTACTTTACCAACTAACCCATCACTTACAATAACTCCCATATCAACGGTAATACCATCATATTCACCTTTATTTATCGTTACTGTATCATTCCAGTAGCTTAAATCTCTATTAATTACAGAAGCGTTTATGATTTCATAATCGGAAAATAATTCGTTTAATCCAGTTAACTCTTGTAATGTATCTAACTGGTAATTTAGTTCATCAATTTGAGATTTCAAATTATTTACTGATTCTATTTCTTGTTTTAGTTTTTCATATTCTTCATTTATTTTATCTTGTTCGCTTACGTCCATAAATGTTGAACCAATAAATTTAAATGGAGCAAAAACTATTTCTTGCACTGTTAACAAGCTATCTTTTATTGCTTTTTCAAAAATCGTTAAATTTCTGTTAGTTATAAATATATTTAAAATAAATCCTGCTACTAAAGCTATTACTACAGCGGTTATTATTTTTATTTTTTTATCTTTTTTCTTTTTTTTATACATAGGTAACCTCCACTATAATATTATAACCTATTATTATTTCATTTAAAAGTAATTTACAAAAAAACTGCGAATTTCACAGTTAATTTAATAAAGTTATTCTAGCATAACCGTCCCCGTTGTGTCCTGTTCCTAAATCATAGAAGTTTTCTGTTGGTGTTGGCATTCTTGTTTGAGCACCTACAACATTAGTCCAGTTATATCCTGCTCCATCAATCATTGTGGTATTACTAAATTTAAAATCACTATAATGAATTGAACAAGTATTATCAGTTGTTCCAGTAGTACAACCATCTTTTGGAGTTTGATCACTTTGAGATTTTATTGCAACTGCACCTGTATGACCAGAGATGTATGAAGAGCCTCCAGAACCACCTTTTCCGTACCCATTAGCACCAGCATAGTATCCAGAACCTCCACCTCCTCCCCAACCTGATGTGTTAGTTTGAATTCCATAACCAAATAGTCCACTTCGCAGAGCACCTTCTCTACCAATACCTCCTGATATTTGGGTTGCACCTGTTGGAATATCTGCAGTATAATCGCTATCACCGTTATAACCTATTAATCCTCCAGCATCTCCACCTTGAACATTTGTTCTTTCAACAGTTCCACCTCCAGCTGCTGCTACCATTATGCGTGAACTTAGTGAATTAGAATTATTCCAAGTACCTGGTGTGAGTCTAAAGTCTGTTGCTCCACCTCCACCATAACTGTTATATCCTGCATTATTTCCACTGGCTCCACCACCATTGTATCCTCCTGCATTGGTTAATGTGTTAGTTGTTACACCTTTACTTCCAACATAAACATATATTGTTTGACCTGCGGTTAAATAAATATTGCCTGAAGTGTAACTTCCTGAACCATATTCATTTCCTGATAATGTACTAAGAGTTTCTCCACCTTGTGCTCCCCAAGCCTCAAACTTATAATTACCATCTTGTGGGGCAGTAAACACTTGCATATCACCTGTATATCCAAAACTATATGTTGCTCCTGTATTATCTGATT
>CAYJEL010000006.1:0-29102 GCA_964369245.1 uncultured Muribaculaceae bacterium | reverse complement strand
ATTAATATTTTTCAATAAAAAAAGACAAATTAATTTTTGCCTTTATATTTATCTATATATTGTAACATTGAATAAACTGCTACTGTTGTTGAAATGATTAATAATACATCTGATGCTTTTATATTTATAAGTTCAAATGGTAAATTGTTAAATAAAGTTAAAGCTATACCTATATATAATAAGTAACTATTAAATTTATTTAATTTCATATCATTACTATCAGCATTAACACTTATTTTAAGATAATTTACTACTGTATCTCTAGCTATTAATACTATTGTTAGTAGTGGATTTATTAGTCCTTGAACTGATAAAATAATTAGTACAGAGTCAATTAAAAATTTATCTGCTATTAAATCTAGCATTTTACCTGTTTCTGTAATTTCATTTCTTTTACGAGCTATTTTACCGTCTATTATATCTGTAATGAAAGCTAATATAAATAAAGAACCAGCAATAAAATATTTGATATCAACTACTATTGCTTCATTAATAAACAATTTAATTGTTGAAACACCAAATGATGCATAAGGAAATATTAATACTGCTATAATTAATATCGTTAATATTATTCGTGATAAAGTTATTTTATTAGCTAAAGTCATAATAACCTCCATTACTTATTAAAATATTTTCTTGTTCTTGATTAGAATTTATTACTATTGATATTAATATATAAATTATTATTATTATTAGAATTATTATAGCTACATAAGAAGTAATTAAAAAAACACGATCATTTTTTCTTTCAATTGTGTAAGGAGATTTAATTTTATTTTCTTCTTCTTTATTTGCTTTTACTTCTTTTTTTATTTCATCTAGTGAAAGTTTTGAAGTATAATCAAATAAATATTCATTAAATTCATCTACTATTTCTCCTTTATCTAAACCTAAGTATTTAGCATAATCTCTAATAAATGTTTTCATATAAAATATGTCTTTAAAATTTTCTATATTTCCTTGTTCTAAATCTGTTATTTGTTGGATATCAATTTTCATATCTTCAGAAGCTTCATCTAAGCTAATGCCTATTTTATTCCTAGCTTCTTCTAATTTTGCTCCAATGTCTTTCATTATTCACCTCTAAATAAAAAAAAATAATACTTATAAGCCATGTTCTGTACTTCTTTCGAAGCGACAAACATCTATCTACCAAATAAATTTGGTCCTACAAAAGGTTCATTTCCCTTTTTATAAGTTCCTCTACCATAATTTGAGTTTCTTGCTTGTGGGGTTTACCGCGTTTCACTTTTTTAGTTTCCTAAAAACATCGTCTCTGTGGCACTTTAAGCTAAAATAACCATTTCAGGTTATTTTTAGCGCCGTTAGCCGAAGCTACCATAGGTTATTTTTTCCCTATGCACAATCACTACTATCGTCTCAGATAGTGCAAGCATGGACTTTCCTCTACATTGCTGCAGCGTTTGTCAAGTATTATTCTCTACCATAAATGATTTTTTCTAAATTTGATATTCTTTTTAAAACATCAACACTGTTACCGTTTGAATCAGTTTCACTATTATCTTTTAAAACATCTAATTTCATTTTTAAATTTCTTAGTTCTTGTTTTAAAATCATATTATCATTAGTTACATTTTTAAGTTCACTAGTTAATTCTTTGATAATAGAGATAAATTCTTCGTAGTCTCTCATAACTACATCTAAGTATTTATCAACTTCTCTATCGCGATAACCTAAAGTATCTTTTTTGAATTCTTTTTCATAAATATCTTTTACTGTTAACATTATTCTTTCTTGATACACAAAAATCACCTAGATTAATTATATCAAAAATAAAGATTATTTGTCAATTTATCTTCTTATTCTTTTAAAATATATTGTTAGCTTAATTTCTCTTATATCACTTTCAATTTGATTAAAAATATTTTCTATATGCATAATTTTCTCACCTAATTTTATTTAATCATATTTTTTGTTTTGATATGTACAATTCGACAAAAGTAGCTAAAATAAATTGGAATTTTTTTTTAATTTATAGTATAATGATAGTGGTGGTTATATGAATTACCCTAATGGTATTAAAAAAAATAAGCTCATTCCAATTTCTAATCGTGGTATGAGTTTAGAAGATGACATAAATTTAACTAATGAATATTATTTAAATCATAATAAAGCTGTTGTTTATAAAAAACCTGTACCTATTACAATCAAAAAGGTTGATTTTAAAAGTAGACGTGATGCTGTTATAACAGAAGCTAGATTTAAGATACCATCAACAACTGATTACAATGGATTATATAAGGGTTATTATATTGATTTTGAAGCTAAGGAAACAAGAAAAAATAATTTGCCTTTGAATAATATTCATAGTCATCAAATTGAGCATTTATTTAAAATTGATGAGCATAAAGGTATTAGTTTTTTAATAGTTAGATTTGTTCTTTTTGATAAAACTTTTTTACTGGAGTCTAAATATTTAAAAAAGTTTATTGATGAAGAGACTAGAAAATCTATTCCATTTGATTATTTTACTAAATATGGGCATTTGATTAAAGAAAATTATAACCCTAGATTAGATTATTTAAACATAATAGAAAAAATAAGGAGTGAATATTAATGAAAAAATTTTTAGCAAAGTATAAAAAACTTATTATAGCTACTATAGCTAATATATGTGCTTTTATACTAGGATGCTTTATAATTGATTTAATTCCAACTGTGGTAATTTTAATTATATTAAATTTAATTTTTTATCTTGTTACTAGACCGGTTAAAAAGAAATTTAGTATTAAGGAATTTTTTAAATCATTTATGATTGTATGTTTCGTAGTAGGAATATTCGGTTTAATTGGAGCTAGTTCTTTTATCGGATATGTAATTTTAAATGCTGAGGAGTTTGATCCTGAGGCATTACATAATAAAGTTCCTTCTGTAATTTATGGGCCTGATGGTCAAGAATTAATGAAGTTAGGTGATGAGCTTAGAACTATCGTTGATTATGATGATTTTTCTCAAGCTTTAATTGATGCTGTTATTGCTACAGAGGATAGTAGATATTATCAACATAGTGGTGTTGATTTACCTAGGTTTTTAGTAGCATCTGTTAATCAGATGTTAGGAAATGATGCTGGTGGTGCTTCTACTTTAACCATGCAAGTTTCAAAATTAACGCAAACTTCTTCTGTAGCTAGTGGACTTGAAGGTATTATTCGTAAATTTACTGATGTATATTTAGCTGTATTTGAAATTGAGAGAAGATATACTAAGGAAGAAATATTAGAATTTTATTTAAATTATGTAAATATGGGTGGACGTATTAATGGTGTTGGTGAGGCATCTTTAGAATATTTTGGTAAACCTGTAAGTGAGATTAATACATCTGAAGCTGCTATGTTAGCGGGGATGTTTCAGGCTCCTAGTAGTTATACCCCTACTATAAATCCTGAAGCTTGTGAAGAAAGAAGAAAAGAAATTTTATATTTAATGTTAAGACATGAATATATTACTGAAGAAGAATATAATGTTGCTTTGGAGTTAACAGTTGAAGAATTATTAGTTGATAGTGAGGCTTCTTCAAATTCTTTATATCAAGATTTTTTAGATGTTGTTATTGAAGAAGTAGTTGAAAGAACTGGATATGATCCTTATGTTGTTCCAATGGAAATTTATACGACTATTGATTATGATATGCAAGCGCATGTAGATGCTGTAATGTCTGGTGAAACATTTACATGGCCGGATGATCATATTCAAGCTGGTTCTGTAATTATTGAAGCTGAAACTGGTCAGATTAAAGCTGTTGCTGGTGGTCGTGATCGTGATGCTGGTGATTGGAATTTTGCAACTCATAATGAAAGACATATGGGATCTACTGCTAAACCAATTTATGACTATGCTCCTGCTATTGAGTATATGAATTATAATACCTACTCTCCTATTGTTGATGAACCTCATAGTTATTCAGGTGGTATTAACTTAAATAACTGGGATGGTAGATATCAAGGGATGATAACTTTCCATAATGCTTTAAAATTATCTCGTAATACTACAGCACTTAAGTTATTCCAAGAAGTTAATAGTACGCAACTTTATGATTTTGTCACTAGTTTAGGATTAACTCCTGAAAGTAGTGATGGGTTCTTATATGAAGGTCATTCAATTGGGGCTTATGTTGGAGAATCTCCTTTATCTGTAGCACAAGCTTATGCTGCATTTACTAATGGTGGATTTTATGTAGAAGCTCATACTATTACATCTGTTAAGTTTATTGAAAGTGAAGATGTTATAAATATTAAACCTGAGAAAAAAAGAGTTATGTCTGAAGAGACTGCTTATATAATTGCTAAAATATTAGAAGATACTTCTTCTCATGCTGTTGGTTTGAGTGTTAACGGTGTTAACTACGCTGCTAAAACTGGTAGTACAGATTTAGAATGGAAAGTAGTTCAAGAGTTAGGATTAAATGGAGATGTTAATGATAAATGGATGGCAAGTTTCAATGAAACTTATTCGATGGCAGTTTGGATAGGTTATCAAGAAAATAATAAAGATACTTACCGAGTTAATTCATTTAATTCAATTCAACGATTATTTCAAGCTTTAGCTAAAGGGGCTTATACTGAATATTCTACTTGGGATCAACCTAGTGGTGTTGTGCAAATGCAAGTTGAAGCTGATTTACCTTATGCTATGTTACCTAGTGAATTTACACCTGAAGATAAATTAGTTACTGCTTATTTCAAAAAAGGTTTTGAACCTACTGAAACTTCTACTAGATTTTCTAAATTAGAAAATGTTACTAGTGTTAATTATGATGATAGTACTTCTACATTAAGTTGGGAAGCTATTGCTGAACCTGATTTTATGAATGCTGAGTATTTATCTACATTATATAGTGATATATTTAATCATGAAGATTATTTACAAGGTCAAGTTAATATAATACTTAATTATAATTATGCTAATCTAGGAGCAATTACTTATGAAATTTATAGCCAAGATGATAGTGGTGCATTAACACTTTTAGGTACTACTGGAAATACTACATTTAAATATCCTGTTTATGAATCTACTACATTTGTTGTTAAAACTGTTTATTCTGTATTCAAAGCAAATGCTAGTGATGGGACTACATTTAGTATAGAAAAAATACCTAGTGTTATTACTTCTGAATTATCTGGTGAATCAACTATTGAACTTGAATTAGATGATAATTATAAAGAACCTACTAAACCTGTTATTGTTTTAGAAGATGGTTCTACTGATGTTACTGATGATAGTGAAATAACTTATAAAATTACTAAAGCTAGTGATGATAGTGTTGTTGATAGTTTTGATGATATAGATACATCTTTAGCTGATATATATACTGTAGTTTACACAGTTGAATATAAAAACTTTTCAACTACATTAACTAAAATAATAAAAATAGGATCTTAGTCCTATTTTTTTATGTGTTTATAATTATTACATCATCACCTATTGTTTTAATATCACTCCATTTTATTTTAAATTCTCCTTTTGAAGAAAACATTGATATTATGAATTTTGATTTTTCTATGATTAGGTATTCGATTATACCATCTTTTATAATAATATCAATTATATTACCGATTAATTTTCCTTCTGTTGTTATAATATTTTTAGATTGTAGTTCTGATAGATTCATATATTCACCTAATTAAATATATGTTATTTTATTATTTTTTTCATATTATCTAGCGCTGTTTTTTCTAATCGTGATATTTGGGCTTGGCTTATATTTAATTCTTGTGATAATTCCATTTGAGTTTTACCTTCAAAATATCTTTGAATTATAATAAATTGTTCTTTTAGTGATATAGAATTTAAAGCTTCTTTTAAAATTAAATCTTCATCAAAATAATGATTGTTTTTTTTATCAGCTATTTGGTCTGTTAAATATACTGAATCGCCATTTTCATTATACAATGGTTCATTCATACTATAGACGTCTTTCATGGACTCTAGAGCTTGATATACTTCGAATTCTGTTACTTCCAATTCTTTTGCTATTTCTTTTGTTGTTGGTTCTTTATTAAAATTATTAGTTAAAATATCTTTTATTTTTAAAGCTTTATATGCTAAGTCTTTAATGCTTCTAGTTATTCTTAATGAACTATTATCTCTTAAGTATCTTTTTACTTCCCCTAATATCATAGGTACAGCATAAGTTGAAAATCTAACTTCATGTTTTAAGTCAAAGTTATCAATTGCTTTTATTAAACCAACACATCCAATTTGGAATAAGTCATCCATATTATCAGTTCTATTATTGTATTTTTTTAAAATTGATAATACTAGTTTCAAATTACCGTTTATTAGTTTTTCTTTTGCTTCTTTATTCCCTTTTTGGTATTGTTTGAATAAATCAACCATTTCTTCATTTTTTAATACTTTAATATTAGCAGTATTCACGCCACATATTTCTACTCTATGACGCGACATATAATTCTCCTTTCTTCTTTTGTTGTGGAGAATTTTTATTATTTTATACAAAAAAACAATCTTGCGATTGTCTAAGTTGGATCTCCAGCTGGATCTGGTTTTTGATTATCTCCTGATAAATCACCTGATTCATTATTTCCTGTTGTATCATCTGGTTCTCCCGGTACTACTGGAGGTTCTGGATCTGTTGGATTTTCCGGGTCCGTTGGAGTTTCTGGGTCCGTTGGAGTTTCTGGATCTGTTGGCGTATCAGGATCTGTTGGAATATCAGGATCTGTTGGAGTATCAGGGTCTGTTGGATTTTCTGGGTCCTCCGGATCTTCAGGATTTTCTGGTTCTTCAGGATTTTCTGGTTCCTCAGGGTTTTCCGGTTCTTCTGGAATTTCTGGTTCTTCTGGTTCTTCTGGAACTACTGGAGCTGGTACAACATATGTTGGATCATTTACTTCTCCGGTATTATCTTCAAAGCTTTGTTCTAATGTTTCACCTGCTAAAACTCTATCTATTAAATCAATTGCTTCATTTACACTTTCTTCGATTGGGTCCATAACATATAGTAATTGATATGGATATGAATATGTGTATGCTCCATTGTTGTCTGTTCCATTTAAGTTATATGTTGATATATTCCATGATGCCATATCATCTAACTGCATTCTAATTAGAGCTGAAACTTCTGAATCTGTCATATTAGTTTGGAATGTTCCTTCGATTGAATTTAATATAGTTGTATATTTTGTTAATATGGTTGGACTTGCTATTTTATTAATTAATCCATCAATAACTGCTTGTTGATTCATACCTCTAGTTCTATCTCCACCTGGAACTGCATAACGTTCACGAGAGAAAGCTAGAGCTTGTGTTCCATCCATATAATTATATCCTTCATAAAAACGGTATGTTGCACCTGTAGCTGCTGATGATGTAAATGTATATTGTGAATAAGCTTCTACTCCACCTACTGCATCTACTAGATCAACTAAAGTTGTAAAGTTTACTTTAGCATAGTAATTTATGTCTGTAGCTAATAAATCTTCGATTGTTTTGATTGCAACATCTAATCCGTAAGAACTAGCATGCGTTAATTTATCTTTATAACCTGTTGTTCCACTTAGTTGAACATAGTAATCTCTTGGAATTGAAACCAATAATACTTGTTTAGTATCTGGATTAACAACTACTAATATATTTACATCACTTCGACCAGAGTTTTGAATAGAACCATAAACATCTGAACCATTAATATAAAAGACAAATGGTGTGTTACTGACATCAACTGTTTTATTGACTAATTCTTCTAGTTCAATAGTGATTGTATGTAGTATTTTTAAATCAGCTATTGATGGGTCTTCTTCTAATAAGGTATTGTAATAGCTTTGTTCAATTAAAACAGAAGCTAATTCTTGTGTTTTAAGTTCTGCTAAAGCATTACTATATGTTTGGTACTCTACTTCATAAAAAGTAATTTGAGTTTTTATATTTTCTATTGCATCGTTTAATTTTATTAATTCATTAGGAACAAATCCTATTTGTTCTTCAGTTAAATCACTAAGTTCATTAAATTCTGCTTCATTATTGGTTAGTAGATAAAATACTTGTTGGTTTTTTTCGTTATTTCCAAATGAATTAAAAAAACTTAAGGTATTATGCAAATAATAACCGGTTATGAACATTATAACTAGAGTTACTAAAGCTAAAGCATATCCAAAATATTTTCTTTTTTTATTTTTTTTGTTTTTAAATATTAATAGGAAGAATAATCCCACTACAATACTTACAAAAAGAATTATAACTGCTACAAACCATTTCATTGGTAAAATGTTTGCTGAGTTTATATATATCGTAAATAAAAATAAGAGTATACTTGTTATTAAAAATACTAATTTATTGATACTTAATTTATTTTTTACCCCTTTTTTGCGAGCCATTATATCACCTTTTTTGATTATAGCATATTTACAAAAAAAAATCTAGGTGACTAGATTTTTACTTTACGCTATTAAAAAGCCTAATATTAATGTGAAAATAAATATATATAATAAGAATTTCCAAATGTGTTTAAACCATGCTGAGTATTTAATATCCATATAAGTTAAACCTGCAATTAGGTATACACTAACTGGAGCAATCAACATTACTAATCCAGTCATCATTTGAACCATTACTAAATTACCACTTATATTATCAGCAACTGAATATAATGCTCCATACGTTTGTGTGAAGTTATAAAAATCATTGTAAGCAAATGAACCTATTATACTACTAAACCCTACTGAGAATACACCTGGATCTGTTCCTTGCATTAAATTATTCATAATTGTATTTACAAAGTTTGCTGATGTTCCTTCGAATTGAGAATTTAAAATTATTGCAAAAACTAATGATGCTAAAGTTGCTAAAAGTGCTGTTGGAAGCATTTTTTTAACACCTTCTGAAAATGATTCAATAATTTCATCTAATTTTAAACTATATAACCATCCGATTAGGAATGTTAAGATAAATAAAGTAGTTGCTAGTTCATAGTTACCCCAGAATCCTAAGTCTGGTAAATCACCAAAAACATTATTCATTATTTGATATCCATTTACTTCGAATTCCATGATTGATGTATAAATATTTGTGAAGAATTCAATTTCATAACCTATTGACCAGTTGTATAAACCTATTATTAATAATACTAAGAATATAGTTCCTGTTACCACGAAAGGTATAGAAGATTTTTTAGTTTTAACTTCTTTATATAAAGGTATTTCTAAAGTTTCTTCTTTAGTTTCTTTTTTATCGTTTTTAAGCATTAACATGAATAATGCAGTTACTACTATGAATACTACTATTCTTATTAATATTGCTTCAAACATTCCTACATCAAAGAAGTAAACAAAGTATCCCCAAATGTTAAATCCTAATAAATTTCCTATTTGACCTACTAAAAGTGCTCCTATAGTTGCTGAAAATGTTGTAAGTTTATTATAACCTAATTTTGTTAATACAGTTATAAAGAATGGTACAAAAACAAATAGTAAATTAGGTAGTGCTGTCATTGCTGATAAAAATGCAAAAACACCTGCTACTAAGTAAATAAAAATTTTACTATTTTTTTGTGATTTTGTGAATTTTTCTACTAATTTTGTGTAAACACCTGTTTTAGCAAATACTCCGTAAAATCCACCAATTACTAAAAACATTAAACCATATTGAATAAATGTTCCTATACCTACAATTGGTAATCTGAATAAAGTATATAAACTAACAGGAACTGTTGATTCTACACTTTGATAGGTACCACTTGAATATGTACCTGCTGGTATAATCCAAGATAAAACTACTACAGTTAAAAATGTTATACCTAATACTTTTAAAATATTATATTTTTTCATATATTCCTCCTATTTATAATTATAACAAAGTTTTTATAAAGAAGAAATAGATTTCACTTTTTTTTAACAAAATGGTATAATTTATATGGTGATTTATATGGATTTTAAAAATTCTAATAATAAAAGATATTATACCTTAGATTCTTTTTATAAAAATAAGTTTGGAAGTAAGGTATTTAAGGTAAGTTTAAATGGTAATTTTTCTTGTCCTCATAGTGGTTGTTTATTTTGTTCGGTATCTGGAAGTGGTGAGTATGGTGGTAATCCTAGTGAGGATTTAATAACGCAATTTCATAATATAAAAGATATGATGCATAAAAAATGGCCTATGGGTAAATATATTGGGTATTTTCAAGCTAGGACCAACACATTAGCTCCTGTAGCTGTTTTAAAGGAAAAATATGAATCTATTTTAAATTTAGAGAATGTAATTGGGTTATCAATAGCTACTAGACCTGATAGTATAAGTGATGAATGTTTGGATTATTTAAGTGATTTAAATAAAAGAACTTATTTAACTGTTGAACTTGGTTTACAAACAATCCATGAAAAAACTTCTTTGTTCATAAATCGTGGTCATGATTTAAATTGTTTTAAAGAAATGGTTTTAAAATTAAGGTCTAGAAATATTAATGTTGTTGTTCACATTATAAACGGTTTACCTTATGAAGATAAAACTATGATGTTAGAAACTGTTAAATATATTAATAATTTAGATATTCAAGGGGTAAAAATACATATGTTAAGTATTTTAAAAAATACTAAATTATATGATATATATAAAGAAAAAGCTTTTGATATTTTAAGTAAAGATGAATATATTGAGATTGTAAGTGAGCAACTTTGTTATTTACGTGATGAGATTGTTATACATCGTTTAACAGGTGATCCTTGTGTTGATGATTTAATTGTTCCAATGTGGACTGTTAAAAAAACTATTGTTTTAAATGATATTGATAAATACATGAGAAAAAATGATTTGTATCAAGGAAAATTTATTTAAAAAGTACTAAACTTATTATATCGTTAATTATTAATTACCAATTATTATTATTTGTTTAATGAATTTTAGTAATTGGTAGTTTTTTTTTACAGATTTTGAATATTTGTCATTTGTTTTATTATTTTAATTCTTTTATACTGTAATGGAAGGAGGTTTTTATATGAATTTTATTAAAAATACAGTAAATGATGTGATTAACAATAATTTTAAAAATGTTTCTAATACTTTATATTGTTATGAACAAGGTTTAGAAATGGGAAAAGAAGAAACCTTGGCTATGGTTATAAATAATTTAGTTGAATTAGAAATTGATATTGACATGATTTCTAAAATAACTAATGTGCCTATTGAATCTTTAAAAGACATGTAAAAAGCTACTTAATTGTAGCTTTTTGTTTTAATGTATTTAAAATTATTATTGTGATATAAATTGATACTGATGGTTCTGATAATGTATGACCTACTAAAAATATTAATAGAATTATTAATAATAACGATATTTTGTATTCGAAGTTGCAATTTATATCTATCTTTTTAATAATTGTTATTATGATTGTAAGATATATAATAAATCCTATTATTCCTAATCGATAAAATATATCAAATACATCCATTTCAATCATTTTATTACGTTCATTTTCTGTATTATAATTTTCTATTGTTCCGATACCTAATAGTTTATCGCTTAAATCAGCATTTATATAATTATTATTAGTTTCTTCTAAATAAGTTAATCTATCTGAAAATATAAATCTATTAATAGCATCATAATGGAATAAATCTGTAACTTCATTTATTCCTAAAAAATCAGCATGAATTATTATATTTTTATAGAAGCTAGTTTTAGGTATAAATATTATTGAAGTAACAATTATTATAACAACACTTATCAAAGTGAGGGATAATTTTGTTTTTGTCATCTTTATTTTTGGTAAGCTATGAATTAAAATTAGTAATAAAGAAAATACTAAAGCTATTATTGTAAATTTACTTCCTATCATAAATAATGGTATTACGCATAATAAATACAATTTATTATGTATTTTTTTATTGAATGTAAACATTAATAAGATTGGTAATAGTATTGATATAATAGCGCTTACTGAATTTGCTGAATTAAACCACCCTGCACTACCTACTTTACCTTGTGTATAAGCATCTAAATTTATATTAAATATAGTTGGTATAAATATTAGTAAAGAATAAATAACTAACATATTGACTAATAATTTTTTATTTATTTGTACTTTTGGTATATAAAATAATAAAAGTGGAAAATAAAATATTTTTACTAAAAATTGTAATTCCGTAAATAAGACACTTATATCTTTTGAAATTACTATGTTAGTTAGATATAGTAAACTGTATATTCCTGTTAGTGTTAAGATAATTAATTTATTTTTTATATTTGTTTTTTCTACAAATAAACTATAATACAATATAAACAATAAGAAAAGTGTACGTATTATAATTCCTATAGTAATTGGTAAGTTAGTGTTAACAGTTGGTGTTAATACATCGATGAATGGTTGTATTATAATAAAAACTGTAAATATCATGTTGAAATGTTTATTTAAATATTTATTCATTATTTACCTCTTTTAAATTTTTTTAACATATTTTCAACATTTTCTTTTCCAAATACTGAGTTAAATAAATTATGTTTAAAACTTAAATAAATATAAACAGTTCCGCCAACGATTGAATATAATATTATTTCTAAGAATGCATATAATCGTGTTGTTGGGAAATCTCCTACTACTAATCTAATTAGTGCTAATACCGTAAACATTATAGCTGTTATTAAAATAATTTTTATAAATGATTTAATTAAACTTTTGTAATTTAAATCGTATGTTTTTTTAAGATATTTTAACAAAAATATTGTTCCTGATGTTTGGACTAACATTGTTGTTAATGTTGGTGCATAAACTGGATTTATATTTATGTAATCTAATAAATACATCATTGGAATATTAAATAATCCTTTAGCTAAGAAGCAAATTAAAAGGGTTAAAATAGCTGTTTTACTTTTGCTTAGAGCATTTGTTGTATCAACTAGTATAAAATAAAATGCTGATGTAATTGCTTGTAATATAAAGAATGAGAAAACTTGAACACTTAATTGGTCATATCCATAAAAGATAGTCCAGACACTACTTGATAAGAAAAATAATCCTATAGTCATTGGTAGTGAGGTAAATAAAACTATTTTAAGTGATTGTTTTATTTTTTTATCGACATCTTTATAATCATTTAAAGTAGCGCTTCTTACTATATTTGGTATTATACTCATAGCTAAACCGAATGTGATTGATAAAATAATCATATTTAGTTTAGAACCCCAAGTAGTAATTACACTTAGTGTTATTTCAGCGTCGGTTACTGAAATTCCTAAGTCTACTAGAGTTCTTACTGTTGTAAATATATCTATTGTATTGTAAGCTGATCTAATTACTTCAATTAAAATGAATGGTAATGAGTATTTCACTATTTTCTTTATGATTTTTTCATTTGTTAATTTTTTTTCTTCTTTAGTAATTTTATAATTATCTGGGAACTTTTTTTGTTTATTTATTTTTTTTATTAGGTAAAGGTAAGCTGCTATAGCTCCAGCTGTTGCTCCAAATACTGCTACTCCAACTGCTGTTGTAACTGATAAATTAAGTAGTTTTAAGGTTACAAAGCTTCCAACTAGTATTACTATTACTCTAATTAGCTGTTCTATTACATTAGCGACTGCTGGTTCTTTCATTATTCTCAAACCTTGAAGGTATCCTTTTAATGAACTTAAAATTGGAATAACTAAAAGAGCAGTTGAAATAATTCTTATAACAAATGTTATGTCTTCTATTGTATTTCCACCTTCAATATCTCCTATAATTAAATATGATATTTGTGGGGCGAATATAAATAAAATTAAAAACATCAAAGTTCCTAGAGATATTATTATATTTCTAGATAGTTTATATGCTCTTCTTTGGGCATCATAGTACTCTAGTGTGTTGTATTCACTAATAGTTTTAGCCATTGTACTTGGTATACCAGTTGATGACAAAGCTGCAAATACTGCATATATGGTATAAGCATAACTATACAGTATCGCTCCTTCAACACCAACTATAGCTCTAAAAGGTATTACATATAAAATTCCAATTATTTTACATATAACAATACCTAATGTTGAGATAAAGGCTCCTTCGACAAAGTTGTTTTTTTTCATATTATCACTTCCTATATAATATCATTGCAGAAAAACAATATAATTGTTCTTCTCCTACAATACTGATTGCTACTTGATATTTTATATCAATAAGTTCTATTTCTTCTTTTAAAAATTTATTAATGTTATCTTCTAAATCTTTTTCATGTATTTCATCAAAAATTTTAACTTGCATAATTTCACCTATCATTATAATAGATTATTTTTATTAAAAATTATGTCGTATTTTAGTCTTTTAAAATTTTTCTAATTTCTTTATAGTTTTTGCAGTATTTTTCTACTAGTTTCCAAAATTCTTTTGAATGATCAAAATGGATAAAATGAGCTAGTTCATGAATAATGACATAATCTAGGCAGATAATGTCATATCTAATCAATAATGAGTTTAAAGTAATTGTGTGATTCTTTTTATTACAAACACCCCATCTAGTTTTCATTGTTCTAATTTTAAGTTTTGGTATTTTTATATTTTCTTCAAATAGGTTTAAGTTATAGATTAATCGTTCTTCAAATAATTTTTTTATTTCTTTATTTAACCATTTTTCTAACATTATTTCGCTTTTTATATATACATCGTTATTTGAAAAAAATAATTCATCTAAGGTTGGGACAATAATTTTATCGTATTTTTTTCCTAAATAGTAAAATTCATTATTTTTAATTTCTTTTTTTTCTGTTTTTTTTATTATTTTTTTTATTGTTTCTTCATTTTCTTTTAATAATTTTAATATATATTTATCAGTAGCTAATATATTTGTTGTAATAATGATTTGGTTATTTTGGTATCTAATATATGTTCTTTTATTATTTTTTTTTATGATTTTTATTTCATATTCTTGGTCTTCAATTAAATATTTCATATTTAATATTATAACAAATTAATATTTTTTTATCAATTATTATGTTTGTGTTGTAATGTGTTTTTTATTTTTATTATATCTTTTTGAATTTGTTTATTTTCTTGTGTTATTGGATTTTTTAAAAATTTATTTATTTGTGGTGTGAATATATTTTTGTTGTTTATGATATATTTTCCATGGTTGTTTAGTTTTTTAAATAATAAATTATATATTATAAATATTATTGATGTTATTATTATTAAAATTGGATGGAAGTAAAGGTTTGAATCAACATACATATAGTAGATTGAAACTCCTAAATATAAATAGATGGCACTTATAATATTGTAATAAATCATATTGTTATAAATGTTTATATTTCTTCCTATAGCACTTGAGCTGTTTAACCAATTAGAGTAGTTTATTAATGACTCTTTTTTATTTTTATTTATGTTATTTATAATTTCTGTAGATGATGTTTTTTTATTTTTTCCAAATATAAATTTTACTAATTTTTCTTCATTTTCGTTTAATTCTTTATTTTCTAGGGTATAGTTTATTTCATTATTTTTTTCTTTATATGTTATTTTTTTATTGTTTATCATATCTATAAATAAGCATATAAATGCTTTATGATTTATTTTTTTATATTTTAAGTAATAAAATTCTATTATTGAATAGTGTTTTTTTTGTTGGATTTCAACTTTTGAATTTACTTTTTTGTAATACATTATTTGTAAGATGAAAAGTCCTATTAACCATGCTGCTATTATTGATGATAGTGCTACTTTTTTGATTGTTTCTACTCGGTATATTTCTTGTTCCAATTTTACTAATCTAATAAGTAATTCTGCTTTTAGTTCATCACCAGGCTGTAATTGGTTTACTTTGTTTATAGCACTAGTATAATCATCTTTATTATTAGTTTCTTCTGCATGTATTACTGATTCATATACTTCTTGTCTAAATATTCTATATTCTATGTCCCCTATTTCATTGTTGTTTTTGATATTTTCTTCAACTATTTCTATGATATCTAAGGCATTTATTTGAGTTTGTTGTTCTATATTTAAGTTACTATCAAATAGTATTCTGAAATCTCCTTGAGAGTCTTTTGTAATATTTTCATAACTGATATGAATTGTATTATTTTTTATTTCATAATTTCCATTTAGATTGTGAAGGAAAATAAGTGGGTTAAAAGTTGTTTCATATTCTTCATCTATTGGGAAGTTTATTTTTATATTTAATTTATTTATATCTTCTGTTAAGTTGGTAAATATATTAAAAAGTAGTTCATAGCTATCGTTATGTTTGATTAGTAAGTCTTCTATGTAATAACTTATTAATATATCTTTATTTAGCATACTGCTATTGTATATTTTTATTTTTTGGTTGTGATCTTCTGTGTCTATTGTGTAGTTTCCATAACTTCCTTTTATTGATTCTTGTTGTTGAAATTTATCTGCTGTCTCATAGAGTTCTAGTAGTGTTTGATTATTATTATAGTTTATACCCATTATTTCATCTATTTTAACACTGAAATTGTATTCTGTTCCAAGTGTTATTGTTTCCTCATAATGTGGCGTAAAAAAGCTTTCGTATTTTATGTTTTTTTCATAACCATTATATGGTGGTTCCATCGTAATGGCTTCTAGGACATGAATTTTTCCATCTTCATTAATGTACATTTCAATATCATAGTTATTTATTAATGCTTTAGCGCTTATTATTAAACTAAAGTAAAGAATTATTGTAAAAATTATTTTATTCATTTATTTCACCAATTATATTATACTACATTTTTTAATAAATGTATAAATTTTTATAAAACAAAAATATGTTTGACAAAAATATGTTTGCATGTTAAAATTTTATTATAGGGAGGTATTGTATGGAAAAGTTAACGTCTCAACAATCTAAACTTTTGGATAAAATAAAATATTTAATTGCAACTAATGGTTATGCACCTACTGTTCGTGAATTGTGTGATGCTATGAATTTATCTAGCAGTGCAACTGTACAAGTGCATCTTACTAATTTGGAAAAAAAAGGGTACATTAAAAAACAGAATTCTAAGAATAGAACTGTTGAGTTATTAGTAGAAAATGAGTATGTAAATAATGATGTAGTTAGTGTTCCTTTACTAGGAACTATTACTGCTGGTAATCCAATTGAAGCTATTGAAAATCCTTGTGATTATTTCACTTTGCCTAGTTATTTAGTTCCTAAAAACAAAGATATTTTTACTTTGCTAGTTAGTGGAGATAGTATGATTAATGTTGGTATTTTAGATGGAGATATAGTAATAGTTGAAAAAAAGGAAGTAGCTAATAATGGTGATATTATTGTGGCTATGACTGATGAGTTTGAAGTTACTTTAAAAACTTTTTATAAAGAAAAAAATCATATTAGATTACAACCGGAAAATGATAATATGGAGCCTTTTATTTTTTCAAATATTAAAGTATTAGGTCATGCTATTGGTTTATATCGCAAAATAAAATAAGCAATTACGCTTATTTTTTTAATCCTTTTAAACCTTTAATTCCTTTTGAGCCTGCAAATCCACTTAAGATGTTGTTATCAAATGAAACTTTTTTCTGTTGTTTTACTTTAAAGTTTTTAATTGCTAAAGAAATCATTTCATCTAGTAATTGTTCATAAGTTTTATTTGTTTTTTCCCATAAATAGAAAGCTAAGCTTCCTGGAATTGTATTTGGTTCATTGATATATATTTTTTGTTTTTTAGAATCCATTAAGAAATCTATTCGACAGACACCAGATAGGTTTAATGCTTTAAAAGCTGTAATTGAAATATCTTGAATTTCTTTTTTTAGTTTGTCATCTACTCTAGCTGGTATTATTCTACTAGCTCCAGCCATACCTTTAAAGTTAGTTTTTGATCCTTTTTTATTACCAACATATTTTTCTTGGAATGTTAAGAATTCATCTGTACTCATTACTTCTTCTAAGGTACTTGCTTCTTGAGTTTGGTAGTTTCCTAAAACGCTACAATTTATTTCTGTTAGGTTTTCTACTGCTTTTTCTATTACTATTTTAGTATCATATTTCATTGTATCTAAAATTGATTTTTCGATATCATTTTTATCTTTAACAAAGTTAATTCCGATACTACTTCCAAGTGAAGCTGGTTTTACTATAACTGGGTATCCTAATTTATTAATTTTTTTAAGTATTTCTTCTTTGTCTTTTTGAAATTCATAGTCATAAAACCATGTGTAGTCTACAATAGGTAAATTATAATTATCAAATATTTGTTTCATTACTACTTTATCTTGTCCTAAAGCTGAACCTAAGACATTACTTCCAACAAATGGGGCGTTTATTGTTTGAAGATATCCTTGAATAGTTCCATCTTCAACATTGTTTCCATGTACAATTGGGAATAATATATCTAAATCTGTAATAATTGTTTTAAATAATCTAAGTGATTGTAAAACTATCATTCCATTTTTGTTATATAAAATTGTTTTTTTAGCATATTTTTTAAAATTATCAAAATCACGATATATATCGATATCTGTTAGCATTTTACCAGTGTACCATGTACCATCTTTGGCTATATAAATTGGATGGACATCATATTTTTCTTGATTTATATGATTCATTGCTTGAACTGCTGAAATTATACTTACTTCATGTTCAACTGTTTGTCCTCCAAAAATTACTCCTACTTTAATTTTCATATTTCCTCCTTAAAATATATCAGGTAAATCATTTTCTAATAAGACGTATGTTTCACCTTTTTTTAATTTATTTAATAATATAAATGCTTCATCTATTGTATCTACAATGTGAATGTTTTTATATTTTTTTTCTTCTAAACCATCTTGAATTGGTTTTGTTTGTTTTTTACCAACTAATATAACTTCATCACATATTTTAGCTATTTCTGTACCTATTTCTTTATTTAAGCTATATTGTTCTTCACCTAATTCAATCATTCCTGGTGTTACAATTATTTTTTTACCGTCCATCATATTTAATACTTCTAAAGCCATTTTAAATCCTTTGGGATTTGAGTTGTAAGCATCATCAATGATGTTTAGGTCTCCTCTTTTTATTAATTGTAATCTGTGTTCAACAGGTGTTACTGAACTAACTGCTTGTTGTAACTGTTCAATAGAGATATTTAAGTATTTACCTAAAGCGATTGCTGCTAATAAGTTGTAGACGTTATTTTTTCCTAATAGTTTTGTTGTAAAGTTATATATTTTAGAATCAATGGTAACATCGAATGTTGTTCCATTTTTATCGCATTTGATGTTTTTTGCTTGAATTTCTGCTTTATTATCTATACCAATCCAAATAATTTTACAATTGTTTTTTAAATTATATGAAACTTGTAATGGATCATCTGCGTTTAATATTCCTACTCCATCTTTTGGTAAGTTTTCTATTAAAGCAAATTTTCCTTTTTGAATATTTTCAATTGTTTTAAATGTTTCTAGGTGGGCTTTACCTATTGTTGTTAAGATACCATATTTTGGTTTAACTAAATCACAGTATATCTTTATATCATCTTTTTTTAAAGCTCCCATTTCAGCTATGAAAAAATCGTTAAATTTATCTAAATAATTATTTATTGATATAACTAATCCTAATTTAGTATTGTAATTTTGAGGGGTTGGAAAAGCGTTGTATTTTATGTTTAGTATTTCATTAAGTATATTTTTACTACTTGTTTTACCGAAACTTCCAGTAATACCAATTACTTCCATATATTTTAAAGATTTTAATTTGTTTTTTGCTTTTTTAACATATGAATAATTGTATAATTTTTCTATTGGTTTATTTATTAAGTTTGATGTTAATAGTAAAATAAAATTTAAATAATTAATCATAGAAAAATATATAAAATATAATTTTGTGTCTAAAAATAATAAAGGTATAAAAGTTAACAGTGTTATTGTTATGAATAATCTTTTAACTCTAGCTGTGTAAACAAGTGGTTTTTTTGCTTTTGTTTTTTTTCTGAATTTTATAAATAAAAGTAAATAAATTACTGATATTACTAAGTAAATAGTATAAAATAAATCATTTGTTAAAGCTATAAAACTTAGTATTACAAATATAATATCGAAATTTATTATATTATTTTTATTTTTTAATAACCAATGTATGTACCAATTATTTTCGTTGTATCTATTTTGTTGAAACATCATCATTGCATTATTATTTTTAATTACAAAATACAATAATAAGGGCAATAATTTAAAAATCATACTATCCTCCTATAAAATTTTCTAATATACTTACTGTTTGATTAAATCTTTCTAAGTATGCGTAATGTGTACAGTTTTCATATACTATTAAACCACAGTCTTTAATCATTTTTTCTAACTCGTAAGCTCTATTTATATTTACTTCTTTATCTAAAGTACCCCAAATTAGTATTGTTGAGGCGTTTATTTTTTTCATTTCTGAAGTAATATCTTTATTAACTGTATTTACTAATATTTTTCTCATTGTTTCACTAGCATTTTTATAATCTGTTGAACCAATGTGTTTTTTTGCGAAGTTTTCTAGTTTGTTTAATAATGGGATTTTTTTTGCTGTTTTAAGTATTTTTATTTTTAAACTTTCTTTTTTTATTTCTTTGCAAAAAGGTGAAGCTAAACATACTAGTTTATTTACTTCATACATACTTGCATATAGTAACCCAATTTTTCCTCCAAAAGAATGTCCTACTATATTTAGTTTTTTTATTTTTAGTTTTATTATTAATTGTCTAATACAATCTACATAATCTTCAACTTGCCAAGGGAATTTTGGTTCTTCACTTTGTCCAAAACCTGGTAAATCTACGATTACTATTCTATTATTTTGTTTTAATTTATCTCCAAGTGCTTTCATCATTTCGATGTTTTGTCCCCATCCATGTAAGAAAAGGATTGTATTTTCACTTTTATTTCCATAATCTATATAATTTAGATATATATCATTTATTTTCAATATAATCACCAACATTATTATACCATTTATTATTACAAACATAAAGTTTTTAGAATAATTTTTAATTTTTTTCTATTATTATATCTTTTATTTTGTTTTTTAAGTACTCTAAATCTTCTTTGTTTGCTTCTATTTCTAACTTTATAATTTTTATGCCGTTCATCATGACTTCTGTTTTTAATCTTTCATCTTTTAGTTGTGTTAAATTATTTAGATAATTATTTTCTAAGGTTTTTATATTATCTTTGTTATTTTGAAAATTGTATTTATCAAATGTAAATTTATTTTGATATTTTAAAGGAATATAAGGTGTTACTGAAATTATTTTTATATTATCAAATATTTCTTTATTTTTAGTAGTTAATTCGTTACTAGTTATTGTGTAATAAACATTATCTTCTATTTCACTAAATGTGGTTATTACTTGATTATTTTTATTTGAAATAATTATTATTGCTATTATAATTATTAGATATTTTTTCATTATTCTCACCATTTATAGTTTGATTAATTTTTGTTAAAATATTAAAAAAAATACGAAATTAATCGTATTTTATTTTAAAAATATTTAATATTAATTTTTTCAGTTATAATCTTTTACTGTTACTACAACAGATGTAGATAATCCCGTACCACTTTTTATTGCATTTAACACTGTATTATTAGGTACGTATATATTATTCAAAACGCTACTTCCAGTAAACATACTATCTTTATTAGTTATCTTATTCATATTGAATAATGGTCCTAAATCTAAAGTTGCTAGCTTATTCGAATCATCGAACATCCACTTCATAATGGATACATTGCTGGTATCAAACTTATTTCCTAAGGTAAGTGTCGTCATATTTGGGTTATCGGCAAACATTGCTTCCATATTAGTCACATTTTTTGTATCAAATTTTTCTCCTAAATCTATACTACTTATATTTGTAAGTGATGCAAACATATATGCTGTCGTTGTAACTTTGCTAGTATTAAAATTTTCTCCTAAGTCCAAACTTATTAAATCATAATTACGAACAAACATTGCAAACATATTAGTTACATTATTTGTGTAAAATTTTTCACCTAAGTTTAGACTTTTTAAACTTGTATTATCAGAAAACATAAAATTCATGTTGGTTACATTGCTAGTATCAAAATTTTCCCCTAAATCTAAATTGATTAAATTGTCTGAATAACCAAAAGAAAATGCCATATTAGTTGTATTTTTGGTATTAAAATTATTTAAAATTATGCTAGTTACATTGTCTAAGTCATTAAAGATAGCATATTTTAACCATGATGTTCCATCATAATATCCACCTAAATCTTCATGAGCATATAGTGTTCCATTAGCTTGAATTCTAAAAGTCGTTCCATCAACATACCCAACCACACTTTCATCACTATATAAAGATAAATCTCTTTTTTCTATAGCAGTTTCATAATTTGTTATTCCATATTCAAATATGATATTTTTAATAGTGGAATAACTTGGTAAAGCTTTGAAAATTGTATTGAAATCATGACCATCAACCATATAATTTCCTATTGCTACTTCTCTATTTGCTGTTGCTTGTGTTCCATTATTTGATGTAACTGTACAACTAACTTGGTGTTTACCTTCATTTAAAGATGAAATATTTGCTGGCGAACATGCTACACTTCCTGATGATAAACCATATTGAATATCAAATAATGTTGATGTTTCTAATGATGTTCCTTGTGCATATGATCTTGTTTCACTTTTTGGTACTATTGTAGCTGCTATTTTATCTATGTTATATGTTATACAATTTAGTTCACTTTCTGTGTTATTTCTAATACCTACTGCACAAACTTTAGTGGTTTCTGTTAGTGTTATTTGTGTAGTATTATCACTAACTTCTATGTTTGGTGTACAGTTATCTTCTAAACAGTATTTTAAACTCTGTCCTGTTGTACTTATAGTAACGTCTACATCTGTTGTATACCAACCGTTTTGTTTCATACTACTTGTTGATTGATTGATTGAAAAAGGAACACAATCTTCTAAAAATTTTATGTTTTCATCCACTAAAACTATGCTATCTTCGAATCCTTTTGTATAGCAAATTCCATCCATAAATATTGATAATTCTACTTTACCAGACTCGTTTATTTTCAGATTACCTGCAGTTGGTTTTTCATTTGTTGTTTTAATATAATCATATAAATTATCTGTTCCATTAAATTTTGTTTTTGCTTCTAAAATACTTGGATCGGTAGTTATAAAAGAGCTTGCATACAAATTATTAGCTCCTGATAATATTAAATTCACTTCAGATAAATTTGCTGATTTTCTAGAATCTTCTATAACATTTAAAATAATTGGTGTAGCAATTAAAGCTACTATAGCTAATATAATTATTACTGCCAATAGTTCAATTAAAGTAAAGGCTTTATTTTTTAAGGTCATATATTCACTCCTATCTTACATATAATTTTAACACAATTTATATAGTAAAAACAAGCAGTTTTAAATTAAAAAAAATACGAAATTAATCGTATTTTATTTTATTTGATCTATATCCATATTTCTTTCGTGTTTAATTGGTTCCCAAGTCATATCTTTTTTAAATAATATTAAGAAGTTAATTGGTATCCATGTTAGCATAAATACTCCAAACATGATGATACCTGACATTGTTTTTTTAACACTTTTTTTGTTATACACTACGACAAATATACTTATTAATAATCCAAATAAATAGAATGCTATAAAGAATAAAAATCCATATGAGAACATATATGCAAATAAGTCGTATAACTCAATATTTAATATATCGAATATAATTAATAAACCTACTAAGGCAACACTTATTACTTGTGTTATTACTGCTAAGAATGTTAGTAGCATATCTAAACAAGGTAAAAATCCTGTTCTAAAATAAGTTTTAAATAGATCTTTAGCATATGTTTTTAAACACTGGAAGTTTCCTAAACTCCATCTTTTTCTTTGTTTCCATGATTCTTTAAATTTTAATGGTTGTTCATCATAAGTAATAGCATCTTCAACAAAGGCTATTTTAATGTTGTTTAAAGCACATTGTGCAGTGAATTCAACATCTTCTGTTAGAGTAACTGTGTCAAATCCATATTCGTCGATGATTTCTTTTTTTATCATAAATCCAGTTCCATTTATTGTAGCAGAACCGTTTAATTGCATACGTGCTTTATTGAAGAAAAAGTTTTGTAACCAATAAAAGATTGAATATGAACCACTGATCCAGTTATCAGTTGGGTTTTTACTATCTCTAAAACTTTGAGCTACTTTATGACCTTCGCATAATGCGTCGTTCATTCTAGCTAAGAAGTTTTCATGAACTAAGTTATCAGCATCAAATATTAAATATGCATCAATGTTTTTATCTTTTTTCATTTTATTGAAGGTAAACTTTAGTACTTCCCCTTTTGATTTTGTTGGTACTGTACATTTAATTATTTTAGCTCCAGCATCTTTAGCAGCTTTTTCTGTATTGTCTGTACAGTTATTTGGGATAACATATATATCATATAAGTTTTCTGGATATTTTTGTTTTAATAAACTTTTTACAAGTGAACCTATTACCACTTCTTCATTTCTTGAAGCTATTAAAATAGCAAATTTGTGTTTAGGTTTATGTTTTTTAATTAATTTTTTATTCATGTTTTTAAAACCGAATAAACCTGTTGTAAAAAAGTATAATCCATAAGTAAATGTTAGTATAAAAAATATATAATAAATAAATTGCATCTATTTCAACTCCTAGTACTATACATTATATCACATTTTTAATTTTATTCAAATCTATTCATATAAAATATTTAAATCTGTATATCCGTCAATTCCAGGAACTATTCCAGTGTCTGATAGTTGCCATATATAGTATTCTTTTTCGTAATCTGTTTGGTCTGTATAATGAGCTACCCAAGTTAAATAATCTAAATCCCATACTCTTTCTAAGTAACTAGCGCTTCCATAAAGCATAGCTTGATATCCATTTTCTTCTACAAGGGTTAGGAATTTATCTGCTAGGTTATTTAAGTCTGTAAAGCTTAAATTATATTCTTCAAAGTCTTCCCAATCTTCCCAGTCAAATACTATTGGTAATTCTAGTTTTATTCCATTTAAAGTGGTCATTATATAATTTACTTGGTCTATAATTTCTTGTTCTGTTTTAGCGTAGGAAAAGAAGTATATTCCAACATCTAATCCTACTTCTTTTGCTTCTTTAATATTATCTAAATATCTATTATCTAAAACATTTTCTCCATTTACATTATGGCCAAATCCTAGTCTAATTATAGCAAATTCAACACCTGAATCTTTAACTTGTTGCCAATTTATATCGTCTTGCCAAGAAGATACATCTATACCAATTCTTGTGTTTTCAGTTTTGTGTTCTTCTATTAAATCTTCTAAATAAATTGGAGTTGCTTGTCCATAAGTTAATTCATCTACTACTGTTATAGTTATATCTTTTGTAGTTTGATTGTTTGATGAATCAGTTGCTTTTAGTGTTATGTTATAAACTCCTGGTGTTGAAACATCAAATGTCCCTATCATTTCCATATTAATTTGCTTGTCATAATCATCACCATATCCGATTGCTTTTAACAAATCAAATGATTGGTCTTTTTTTAATTTAAATGATGATGATCCAAATATTAATGGTGATTTTGTATCTTTTACTTTAACTGTTACATTATGAATTTCTGTTTCATATTCGATGTTATAATTGTACTCATTTAATTCATTGGTATCAATTAATTTATTTTCTGTTATAATGTTTGTTTCATCAATTAAATCGTATAAATATATTTCTTCATTGTAACTAACTTCGTAATTAAATTCTTTTATTTCTTTTTGTTCTTCTACTTTTTGATTACATCCTGTTAATATTAATAATAGTAATAAATATTTCATTTCAACCTCTTTTTAATCAATACTAATTTCTTCTAAAAAATCATCTATTGTTAGTATTTTTTTGTCTATTTCATCTAGTGTTATTTCTTCAACATCTATTTGTTTTTGTATTGTTTGTGTTTCTTTTTCTAGTTCAATTGGTAAATATGCATCTTTGATTTTAGTTTTTGATATTATTGTTCCTGTTGAATATCTATCAACTATTGGTAATTCTGTTATTTTTATTTGTTCAATATCTTGATTAATATAAGCTATTGTTTTACTTGATGTAATAAATGTTTTTAATATTTTGTATGGATTTGTTTTTACATCTCTTACTAATTGAACACCTTTTTTTGCTCGTGATGTTTTTTCGAATTCTGTTAATTTAATTCTTTTTCCCGTTCCATTTTGTGTTATTACAATTATGTAATCTGAGTTATTAAATATGTGTCCTTGTACTACTTTATCATCTTTTAAATTTATTGCTTTAACTCCGCTACCTTTTATTCCTATTGGTGAGACTTCATTAATATCATATCTTAATGCATAACCATTTTTAGTTGTGATGAAAACTTCATTTTCTGAAGATGATGTAACTGTTACAACTTTGTCATTATTTTTTAATTTCATAAATGACATTGTTTTTGAGTATCTAGTCACTTTAAATTCGTTTAATTTTGTTCTTTTAATTAAGCCATCTTTTGAGAATGATGTTATATACATTTCTTGTTCAAAGTTATAAACAGGCATTGAATGAATAATGTTTTCTTCGCTTTCAATTTTTATTATATTAGAAACGTGTTTTCCTAGTTCTTTCCATTTTAATTCTGGTATTTCATACACTGGAATGTATAAATAGTTTCCTAAATCGGTAAATAGTAAAATGGTTTGTAAGGTATTTATTTCATATAAGCCTATTACATAATCTTTTTCTTTTAAAAGTGTATCTTCGTCTTTGTTGTAACTTCTTTTTGATACTCTTTTTATGTATCCTTCTTTTGTAACTACAACAACGCAGTCTTCTTTTGGAATCATTGATACTGTATCGATTTTTATTTCTGTTATTTCATCAACAATTTTTGATTTTCTATCTGTTGCATATTCTTTTTTGATTTGTCTTAGTTCATCTTTCATTTTGTTTTTTAAGACGTTTTCATCATTTAAAATTAGTTCTAAAGCTTTTATAATTTTTTCTAATTCTTCTTTTTCTGTTATTAGTAGTGTTACATCGGTATTTGTTAATTTATATAGTTGTAACATTACAATTTGTTCTGCTTGTTTTTCTGTAAATTGATATTTCTCAACTAAGTTTTTCTTAGCATCTGATTTATCTTTACTAGCTCTTATTGTTGCTACTACTTCATCTAATATTGATAAGGCTCTTATTAATCCTTCAACGATGTGTTGTCTTTGTTTTGCATGTTCTAAATCGAATTTAGTTCTTCTTACTACAACTTCTTTAAAATGATTTATATAAGCATCTAGAATTGGTAATATTCCTAATGTCATTGGTCTATTATTTACTATAGCTACCATATTAAAATTATAAGATATTTGTAAATCGGTATTTTTTAATAGGTAATTTATTATTAATTCTGTTTGAGCATCTTTTTTAAGGTCTATTACTATTGTTTGTGGATTTTCTAAATCTGATTCATCTCTTACTTCACTAATACCTTCTATTTTTTTATCTAGTCTTATTTCATCTATTTTTTTAACTAGATTAGCTTTGTTAACATCATAAGGTAGTTCTTTTATAATTATTTGTTTTTTGTTTATTTCGTATTTTGCTTTTAGAAATATTTTTCCTCTTCCTGTTTTATAGGCATCAATTATCCCTTGTTTTCCTTCGATAATTGCTCCGGTTGGAAAGTCTGGTCCTTTTATTATTTCTAGTATTGTATCTAAATAACAGTTTGGACTATCGATTCTTTTTATAGTTGCATCTATTACTTCACCTAAGTTATGAGGAGGAATATTAGTAGCATATCCGGCTGATATTCCTGTTGAACCGTTTACAAGTAAGTTTGGAAATTTGGCTGGTAGTACTGTTGGTTCTAGTAAACTATCGTCGTAGTTATAAGTATGGTCAACTGTATCTTTAGCTATATCTTTTAAAAGTTCGTTACTTATTTTAGCTAGTCTAGCTTCTGTATAACGCATAGCGGCAGCTGAATCTCCATCCATTGAACCGTTATTTCCGTGCATATCTATGTATACTGCATTTTGTTTCCACCACTGTGACATTCTTACCATTGCTTCATAGATTGAATAATCTCCATGTGGGTGATAGAACCCCATAACGTTACCAACTGTTTTAGCTGATTTTTTATATGGTTTTTCATATGTATTTCTATCTTGATGCATTGCATACAATATTCTTCTTTGAACTGGTTTTAAACCGTCTCTAACATCTGGTAACGCTCTATCTTGAATGATAGTTTTTGAGTATCTCCCAAATCTTAATCCCATGATGTCTTCCAGGGAATAATCAAATATTTTTTTTAATATATCGTCCACAATCTCACCTCTTATATTTTTAATGTTTTTTTTATTTCTATATTTTCATATTTTGATATTATATCTAATTCAATTGTTTTTAGTGCGATTAATAGTTTATAGTTAATTAATCTCTCTAAATAGTTATCTGGTTTTTTGTTATTTTCAATAGTATTGGTTAAAATACTATTATGGATATTATTTTTTAAATCTTTTGTAACATAACATCCTGTGTAACCTTGGGAAGTTATAGTTTGGTTACTAAATATTTTTGGTACTATATTAATATCTTTATGACTATGACACAATCCCACATAACCAATTTTGTAATCTTTATTTATTTTATAAAGTAGTTTTTCTTTAAAATTATTCATGAAGATAGTTAATTTTAATAAGTCGTTATTGGTTGTAAATAATCCTGCTGATGCGGTTGGTATTAGTATTTTTGCTTTAGGATCATGTGGTTGTTTGTTTTTATTACCATTCCCTGCAATATTATCACTTGGATAATATGTTGTATCATTTAAATTTAATGGTTCTAATAAATATTGGTTTAATATTTGGTCATAACTTTCATTAAATATATTTTCTAGGATATCTGCTAGTATGCATAATCCGATATCAGTATATTTAATTTTTGTTTTATCTTTATCTATAACTAATATATTTTTTAATGTTTTTAGGGCTTGTGACTTGGTTTTTTCTTCATCAATTCGTGTTGTTGTTTTGAAATTCCCTGTCATAAGTAATATGTCATTAATTGTAAAACTGTGTAAATCTGTGTAATATTTTGTATAGTAACTTATATTTTTGTTTAGGTCAATAATTTTTAATTTTTCTAATTGAAAAAATAATAATAAAG
>CAYJEL010000005.1:0-30045 GCA_964369245.1 uncultured Muribaculaceae bacterium | reverse complement strand
ATATCAAGGACTTCCTTTTTTGTATATTAATCCCAAAACCATTTTACACTATCAAAGCTTGTTTTAATTTGACATGATATAAAAAAAATGGTAGTATAAACAACAAATTTAATAAATGGGGGAAATATTATGGAAAATTATAAGGAACAAAATAAAGTTCAAAATTCAACAAAATTGATGCAAAAAAGAATAATAGAAAAAATGGCAGAAAAGCTAAGTAAATTTGGAGTAGAAACTCTACAAATTACAACGCTAGGTAATTCAATTTCTAATGGTTATTCAACAACAAGAGAAACAAAACCTTTTTTAGAAAGAATTGAAAATTTTGAAGAAATATTAAAAAATCATGACATAAAAATAGAAAAAAATAACTTTTCTCGTATGAGAAATAACGATGATAGTAAAATATTAGAATGGATAAATAAAAATATAACGCAAAAAGAAATAAATGAAATCAATCGTCATGATTATTCAGATCCAGAAAAAAAATGTAATACAATAAATTTAACTAATGAACAGATATTTGAATATTATCCTTTAGAAAGCGATAAAACAGTTCAAGAAGCATTATTTAATAACAAAAAAAATACTGCCAATTTAGTTATATACAATGGTGGTACTGGGCATTTTTTAAATCAAGTATTAAGAGGTGGAACTACCAAAGAAATATTAAATTTAAGCGATTTAAAAGATAGTCATAATTTATTTAATATTTTACAAATTATAAATAATAATAACATAAAAAACAATGCTACAACACAAGTTATGGCCTGTGGAATGCCAAATTTATTTGGTTTAAATTTAACTGAAATATTTAACAAAAAAATAAGAAAAACAGCACAGTATTTTCCAAATACAACTTATATAAATCCAGTTTTTTGTGATTATAGATTTTATGATTTTAAAAAGAAAAAATATGTTTTAGATTCACACTATAATCCAGAACAATATACTCAAATGGCAAACAATATCTTGGTGGAATATACAAACAATTTTGTTAACAAAAGAAGTTTAATAAAATTAGATCAATTTTTAAAAGAAATATCAGATATTCTTGAATTTAATGTAAATAAATATACAAATGAACAAATTATAAATATGATTGAAGATTTTTTAAAACAATTAATATGGGAAGATACAGGAAACTTTGAAAAAAATATTTTAAGTTATTTAGAAAAAAGTTTTCCGGATGATTACTATAGCATAGGGAAAGAAAACTTTAACACTGCTTTAAAAACTATTCATTTACAAAGAAAATTTTAAAAACAAGTGAATGCTTGTTTTTTTATGTAAAGTATTACAATAATCAAACAAAACAAATAAAAAAAATGATATAATGATATAAGTTGTAAGAGGTGTAATATGCAAGAATTTTTTACTTTAGAACCAGGGATATTTCATTTTAGTGTTCTAAACTGGATACATATATTAATTACTTTAATTTTAATAATCGGAATATTGTTAATATATTTCAATAAAGAAAAATTAAGAAATATAAAAAATTTAGATAAAATATTTAGATATACAACAGCTGGTTTAATGTTTTTAAATATGAAAGTATACTATATAGCAGCACTGCTAGATGGAACTTATACCTATAAAGAACATCTCCCACTGCACTTTTGTTTTATGAGTGGATACTTCTTTATGTATATTTTAATAACAAATAATAAAAAAATGTTTAAATATGCTTATTTTTTCTCATTTATAGGGCCACTACCAGCTATTTTATTACCAGATATAATATGTGGATTTGATCGATTTATTTTTTACCAATTTTTCATAAGTCATCATATATATTTATTAGCGAGCTTATATTGTTTATTTGTTTTAAAATGGACAGTAACAAAAATAGATGTTATAAAATCATTTGTAATAGCTAATATATACTTTGTTCTAGTATTAATATTTAATATAATATTTGAAACAAACTATATAATGACAACAGAATTACCGCCACATATACCTGAATTATTTCCATTTGTGAAATACTTTAACTATCCAATAGTTTGGTTATATTTAGCAGGTATAGTAGCAATAATAATAGCTTGTATTCCAATAAAGTTAATGAATAAAGAAAAAAATAAATAAATATTTGACAAAATTGTTGATTTATAAAGGTATTTTTATGTATTTTATATGAAAACTATTGATTTCACAAAAAAAAAGTGGTATTCTTAGATTGTAAGAAAGATAACTTACATAACACATAGGAGGTATAAAATGACAAAAAATGATTTAGTAAATTTCATGGCAGAGGAAACTGGTTTATCAAAAGCAGATGCAACTCGTGCTGTAGACGCATTCATGAAAGGAATCGTAGAAGGATTAAATAAAGAAGGAAAAGTAGCTTTAACTGGATTTTTAACATTTGTTAAAAAATATAAACCAGAATCAAAAGCTCGTAACCCTAGAACTGGTGAAGATGTAGTAGTTGCAGCAAGAAACGCTGTTACAATCAAAGCTGGAGCTAAATTAAAAGACGCTTTAAATTAATCCTTAAAACTATTGTTATGCAATAGTTTTTTTATTATGAAAAGGAGAATATATGAGACAAATAAAAATAAATGGAATATATAAACATTTTAAAAATAAAACCTACCAAGTTATCGCAATAGCACATGACTGTGAAACAGAAGAAGAAATTGTAATATATAAAGCACTATATAACGATAATAAAATATGGGCTAGAAAAAAACAAGATTTTTTATCACAAGTCGATAAAAACAAATATCCTAATATAAATCAAAAATATAGATTTGAAGAATTATAATTAAGCAAAAATTAAAATATATGTTATAATTAAAATAGGTGATAGACTTGATATATGAAGAAAGTATAAATGTTTTAAAAACAATAGAAAAAAACGGCTACGAAGCATATATAGTAGGTGGTTTTAGTCGTGATTTATATTTAAATAAAAAAACAACTGATATTGATATTACAACAAACGCTAAACCATCACAGATAAAAAAAATATTCAAAAATTATATGATTAAAGAAACAAATTATGGCAATATAACTATAAAAATAAATAATCAAGAGTACGAAATAACAACCTTCAGAAAAGAAGAAAACTATAAAAATAACCGTCATCCTGATAAAATAAAATATATAAAAAACTTATATCAAGATTTACAAAGAAGAGATTTTACAATCAATACCCTTTGTATAGATAGCAATAAACAATACATAGATTACTTAAACAGCATTGAAGATATCAAAAAAAACATCATAAAATGCGTTGGAAATAGTGATAAAAAAATCAAAGAAGATTCACTAAGAATTTTAAGAGCAATTAGATTTGCAACAACCCTTAATTTTAAACTAGATGAAAATTTAATAAAAGCAATAATGAAATACAAAAAAAATTTAATTTCTTTATCACAAAATAGAAAAAAAGAAGAATTAGATAAAATATTTGATAACTCAAACAATGAGTATGGAATAAATTTAATAAAAAAATTAAAACTAGAACAATACTTAAATATTAATTTAAAAAACATAATTATAGCTGCTAATAAACACTTAATATGGGCCCAACAAGATATCTCAAATTACACCTTTACAAAAAAAGAAAAAACCATAATAGAAAATATAAAAAAAATAAACACATCAGAAATCAATAATGAAACTTTATATAAATATGATTTAGAAACAGTAATTTTAGCAGCACAATTAAAAGATATTTCAAAAGCAACAATAGAAAAAAAATACAAAAAATTACCAATAAAAAATAAAAATGATATAAATATAACAATAGAAGAAATAAAAACAAAATTTGATGTTCCTTATGAAATAGCTAATATATTAATAAAAAAAATAGAAAATAATATATTAAACGAAACATTAAATAATACTAAAAACGAAATAATAGATTACTTAAAAGGAGAAATATAAATGGAAAAAATATTATTATGCATATTAGATGGAGTAGGAATTAGAGAAAAAGAAATGGGTAATGCTTATAAACAAGCAAATACAAAATTTTTAGATTACTTATTTGATAAATACCCTAACTCACAATTAGAAGCAAGTGGTAAACTAGTTGGACTACCAGAAAATCAAATGGGAAATAGTGAAGTAGGACATTCAAACATAGGTGCAGGTAGAATAGTTTATCAATCAATCGAAATGATAAATAATAAAATAGAAACAAATGAAATATTAACAAACGAAAACATTTTAAAATTAATTAAATACGCTAAAACAAATAATAAAAAAATACATCTAATGGGACTTGTTAGTGATGGAGGAGTTCATAGTAGTATCGCACATATCAATGCCCTAACACAAATTTTAGAACAAAATGATATAAAACCATACATTCATGCATTTACAGATGGAAGAGACACACTACCAAAAAGTAGTTTAAATTATTTAAATCAAATAAAAAAAGAATACATTGCAAGTATATCAGGAAGATACTATGCAATGGATAGAGATAATAACTTTGATAGAATAAAAAAAGCTTATGATGTAATAACTGGTATCGATAAAAAAACAACTGATAACATAGAAACATTCATAAATGAACAATATCAAAAAGGAAACACAGATGAATTTATAGAACCAACTTTATTAAATGAAAATGGGATTATAAAAAAAGAAGATGCCATAATATTCTTTAACTTCAGACCAGATAGAGTACGAGAAATAGCTAAAGTATTAACAAATAAAGAATTTAATGAATTTAAAAGAGAATTTTTAAATATAAAAATGCTAACAATGATGCCAGTAAGTAATGAAGTAATATGCAACAATATATATAAATTACCTGATTTAAGCAATACTCTAGGTGAAGTAATAGCCAATAATAATTTAAAACAATTAAGAATAGCAGAAACAGAAAAATATGCACACGTAACTTATTTTATGGATGGTGGAAAAGAATTAAAATTAAATAACTGCGACAGATTACTAATCCCATCACCTAAAGTAGCAACTTATGATCTAAAGCCAGAAATGTCCGCTAATGAAATAACACAACAACTATTAAAAGTAATGAATGAATATGATTTAATAGTTTTAAACTACGCTAATGGAGATATGGTAGGACACACAGGAGATTTAAAAGCAGCAATCAAATCAGTTGAAACCCTAGATAATTGCTTAGAACAAATATATAATAATTTCAAAGGAATTTTAATGATCACAGCTGACCATGGAAATTGTGAAGAAATGATTGATGAAAACGGTAATATATTAACCTCACATACAACCAATAAAGTACCATTTTTAATAACTAAAAACTACAAATTAAAAGATGGAAAACTAGCTGATATAGCTCCAACTATATTAAAATTACTTAACATTAAAATTCCACAAGAAATGAATGGAGATGTTTTAATTGAAAATAAAACTTTATAATATAATTATACCAATATGGTTTTTAATGCTCATACCAATAACTTGGGCAGTAGTATTACCAGCTAATTTTATAATAGATTTTCTAGTACTGCTAATGACTTTTAAAATATTAAAAATAAATGGTTGTTTTAAAATAACAAAAAAAATAATTTTTAAAACCTGGATAATTGGATTTTTTTCAGATTTTATAGGAGTAGCATTTTTAATGCTTAGTTACCTATCAAATAATCAACAATTTATTTCCAATATATCATTAAACCCATTCAATAATATCTTCTCACTAATTTACGTACTTATAGCAGTAATAATATCAGGAATAGCTATATATCAGTTAAACTTAAAATTAGTTTTAAAAAATATAGATATCACAGAAAAACAAAAAAAAATTATAGCACTTACACTAGCTATAATAACCGCACCATACTTATTTCTACTACCAACTGAACTTTTAATATAATACATTTAAGGAGGTAAAAAATGAATTTTATAAGAAAACCAGTTTATACAAAAATAAATACAGAAGAAATACTATTTTTTCCAGATTTTAACAACCTAGTAGGAAAAGAAAAAATAAAAAAATTTATTAAAGAAAATCCCAATAATTTAATTAAAGCGACATTTAATTCATTAAACAGCCAAAAGTATAAAACAGAAGACTTTAATTACAGTAAACAACAGTACATAAGATTAACACTTATAAAAACTTTATATGAAAAATTAAATAAAAAAATACCATCTACAGATTCCAAAGAAAACTACGCACTTTATAAAGAATATAACGAAACAATTGGATTAAGAGAAGTGTCCCATTATCTAACACTTCAAGAAATACTTATCCAAATAATTGATGTAATCAAAGTGAATAAAAAAATAGATACAATAAGTAAAATAGATAATCCACAAAATTTAAAAAAAAACTTAGAAACATTTATGAATTTAGATGAAAATAATACTTTTATCGAAGCAATAACACTATATAGTGAAATAATTGCTGAACATTATAATAAAACATATAATGAATTTGATGAAATAGATTATGAAACTAAAATAATTAAACCAATATCTCTTCAAAATTAAACACTAAAAGGTGTTTTTTTCTTTATCATAATACCTACTATTTCTTGTGTTTATTCCCTAAATTGTGTTAAAATAAGAACAGGTGATTTAAATGAAAGAAACAAGAACAAGATTCGCACCATCTCCAACAGGATTTATGCACGTTGGTAATTTAAGAACAGCTATTTTTGAATACTTAGTTGCTAAAAAAGAAGATGGAAAATTTATATTAAGAATAGAAGATACAGATCAATCTAGAAAAGTAGATGGAGCTATAGATTTTATTTACAATACTTTAAACTTATGCAATATGACAATTGATGAAGGACCAAACAATAAAGGAAAATATGGACCATACATACAAAGTGAAAGATTAGAACTTTACAAAGAATACGCTTTAAAGCTAGTTGAAATGAAAAAAGCTTATATTTGCTTTTGCCAAGAAGATAGATTAGAAAAACTAAGAGAAGAAGCTAAAGAAAATAAAGTAGCTTTTATGTATGATGGATTATGTAAAACCTTATCACAAGAAGAAATAAACGAAAAAATAAATAATGGTGAAAAATACGTAATTAGACAATCAATGCCAAAAACAGGTGAAACAATTTATGAAGATATGGTTTATGGAAAAATAAAAGTCGAAAACAAACTTTTAGAAGATCAAATCTTAATAAAAAGTGATGGATATCCAACATATAACTTTGCCAATGTAATTGATGACCACTTAATGGAAATAACACACGTTATCAGAGGAAATGAATATGTAATGTCAACACCAAAATATAACTTACTATACGATGCCTTTGGGTGGGAAAAACCAACATATATTCATGTATCAATGGTATTAGGTAGTGATGGACAAAAACTAAGTAAAAGAAATGGTGATTCATCATTTATGGATTTATACAATGAAGGATATATCCCACAAGCTATTGTAAATTACTTAGTAATGTTAGGATGGGCTCCAAAAGATAATAAAGAAATATTTACAATGGAAGAATTAATAAATGAATTCGATCCATCAAGAATAAGTAAATCCCCAGCTACATTTGATATCAAAAAACTTAATTGGGTAAATGCACATTATATTAAAAATCTAACTCAAGAAGAATTATATAATATAACAATACCTCATTTAGAAAAAGCTTATGACTTAACAAATAAATCTAAAGAGTGGTTACAACACCTGATAACAATTTACCAAAACCATATCAGTTATGGTAAAGAAATTGTTAATGAAACAGAACTTTTCTTTAACGAAAATATTACTTTAGGTGAAGAAGAAAAAGAATTTATGACCCAAGAAGGAATCGACAATACAATAAATGTATTTAAAGAAGAAATTAAGAATATAGAAAATTGGACAGTAGATAATATTAAAGAAGCAATAAATAACACCAAAGAAAAAGCTCAAGTTAAAGGTAAAATGTTATTTATGCCAATTAGAATAAAAACTTCAGGTTTAATGCATGGACCAGAATTACCAGATACAATATATTTAATAGGAAAGGAAACTATATTAAATAGATGTTCAAAATAGGGAATGTAGAAATAAAAAATCCTATAGTTTTAGCTCCAATGGCTGGTATAAGCAATTCTGCATATAGAAAAATAGCTAAAGAAATGGGTGCAGGATTAGTTGTTTGTGAAATGGTAAGTGATAAAGCACTATTTTATAAAAGTCAAAAAACAATTGATATGCTACACATGGAAGAAAGCGAAAGACCAATCTCACAACAAATATTTGGAAGCGATAAAGAAACATTTGTTTATGCTGCTAAATATATAAATGAAACTATGAAACCAGATATAATTGATATCAATATGGGATGCCCAGTACCTAAAGTAGCTCTAAGAGCACAAGCAGGAAGCGCTTTATTAAAAAATCCTGATAAAGTAAAAGAAATAGTAGAAGCAGTAGTAAAGGCAGTAGATATTCCAGTAACAGTAAAAATAAGAAGTGGTTGGGATTCAAGTAGCATAAATGCTGTTGAAATCGCTAAAATATGCGAAAAAGCAGGAGCAAAAGCAATCACTATTCATGGTAGAACCAGAGCACAAGGATATTCAGGCACTGCTGATTGGGAAATCATAAAACAAGTTAAAGAAAATATAACAATTCCTGTAATAGGTAATGGAGATATCACAAAAAAAGAAGACGCAAAAAAAATGATTGAACAAACAAAATGTGATGGAGTTATGATAGGAAGAGGTTTGCTAGGTAACCCTTGGTTAATAAAGCAATCTATAGAATATTTAAATAATGAAGAATCTAAAGAAGTAACACTAGAAGAAATAATAAACATGATAAAAAAACATGCAACATATTTAATGCAATTTAAAGATGAAAAAACAGCAATGTTAGAAATGCGTACAATGACTGCTTATTATTTAAAAGATGTTAAAAATGCAAAAAAAATAAAACCATTATTTATGAAAATAAATACATACAAAGAATTATGTCAATTAATTGATGAGGTATTATAATGAAAGCAAAAAGAATAAAAACATATCTATTAGATACATTAATCGTTTTAATAATTTCATTTATATTAATCACCTTAATGGGCGATAACACATTAGAAACAACTATCGTTGATATAAATGAAAAACTATTAAACAATGAAATAACAACACAAGAATATTTTAATATATATTCACAAGCACTTTATAAAACAGATACCAATAACTTAATTGTTAATATGCTAACAGTACTAGTAACTATGGTTTGGTTTATAATTATTCCTTTTATAACAAAAGGACAAACAATAATGGCTAAAATATTTAAAATAGAAATAAAATATGAAAAAATAAATCAATTATTTTTAAGAAGTATTTTAATAAATGGTCTAGGATTATCTATTTTATCAATATTTAGCTTACTAGTATTTAATAATATAATTTATACAATTTTAATAATTACACTAATGATTACACAAATTACAATCCTAATTATTAATGCAATTACTTTATTTAAAAATGATACAACACTAATAGATAAAATTACAAATAGTAGAATTGAGGAAAAAATATGAGAGAATTTTCAGAACAAGAATTAGTTAGAAGAGAAAAAATTAATCACTTAATTGAAAAAGGTATTGATCCATTTGGAAATAGAGTTGATTTAACTTCTAATTCAAAATTATTAAATGAACAATACGAGCAATACACTAAAGAAGAATTACATGATATGGAATTAGAAACAGTGACTATAGCTGGTCGTATCATGACAAAAAGAGGAAAAGGTAAAGCTGGATTTATGCACATTCAAGATAAAGAAGGCCAAATCCAAGTTTATGTTAGAGAAGATATGATAGGAGAAGAATCATACGAAATCTTTGATAAATCTGATCTAGGAGATATAGTAGCTATCGAAGGTAAAGCTATGAAAACTAACATGGGAGAATTAAGTGTTAAAGCAAGTAAATACACGCACTTAGTTAAAGCTTTAAAACCACTACCAGAAAAATACCACGGATTACAAGATCCAGAAATTAAACTAAGAAAAAGATATTTAGATATGATTACAGATAAAGAAGTTTTTGACCTATTTAGAAAAAAACAATTATTCTGGTCAACAGTTAGAAACTATTTACTAGAAAATAACTTTTTAGAAGTAGAAACACCAATTTTAGAAACAAGTGCTGGTGGAGCCGCTGCAACACCATTTTTAACTCATCATAATGCTTTTGATATGGATGTTTTTTTAAGAATTTCAATGGGAGAATTATGGCAAAAAAAATTACTAGTTGCAGGATATGAAAAAACATTTGAAATTGGTAGACAATTTAGAAATGAAGGTTCTAGTCCAGAACACTTACAAGACTATACACAGATGGAATTTTATTGGGCATACGCTGATTACAAATTAGGTATGGATTTTATCAAAGAAATGTACAGAAAAATTGTAAAAAGCGTTTTAGGAACATCAAAATTCACAACTAAAGGTTTTGAAATTGACATGGATGCTGAATGGCAAATATATGACTTTGAAACAGTAATCAAAGAAGGTACAGGAATAGATATATATAATTCAACTAAAGAACAAATAATTGAAAAATTAAAAGAAGAAAACGTTCCTTATGAACCTACAGCTCCTTATTGGAGATTAGTTGATATTTTATGGAAAATTGTAAGAAAAACTTTAGGGGGACCAGGTTTCTTAATAGGACAACCAGTAGAACTTAACCCACTTCCAAAAAGATTAAAAGAAGACCCACGTAAAGTAGCACAATTCCAAGTAATTTTAGCTGGATCAGAAATGGGTAACGGTTATAACGAATTAAATGATGCAGAAGACTTAGAAAAAAGATTCTCAGAACAAAGAGAAATGGCAGAAGCTGGAGATGAAGAAGCGCATGCTCATGATGCAGAGTTTATAGAAGCATTAGAATATGGTATGCCACCAGCATTCGGTTTTGGAGTATCAGAACGTCTGTTCTCAACTATCGTAGATAGACCAATTAGAGAATGTGTTATGTTTCCATTAATGAAAAATAAAAACTAAAAAAAGGGGAGTTTTTATGAAAAAACTATTATATTTATTATTTATATTAATACTTTTTATAGCTAATTTAAATAACGTAGAAGCCGCTAATGGAGATTATTACAAGTCATCAGAACATAATATATCATTTTTAATAAGAGAAAATAAAGCCATTTTATTAACACCACATGATAAAGGTGGAGTATTTGGTGATTCACAAAATGCTATGGCTTCTTGGAATATATCAGGTGATGGAGATACACTTTGTTATATTTCTAATTCAATGGGAACAAACAGTGTTTCTTATAGTACAAACTGTAGTGGAATTACTTTAAAAAAAACTGATTTATCAAATGATTTGCAGTGTTCATATAGTATTGATTATAAAAATCCAGCAGATAGTATTTCAGTACCGTTAAACATTTATAACATTAATGGCAATATATATTCAATGTTTAATAATGATATTAAAAACTTTGGTGATAATGATGGATATAACGGTGCTGGGCACATGTTTTCCACTACCAATAAAGAAATAATGAGATTTTCACTTAATGATGATGTACTTGAAAGTGAAGAATTAAAAAATGGAAGTTGTCCAAGTTTAGGATATAATCTACATCAAGATACTATAACATACAATGATTTTATTGTAGTCAGTTTTCGTGATGATGTACATAACAAACACATTGAACTTTTAAATGGAGAAGAGGAAGATCCTTCAGAAGGAGCTTCTAACGTTTTTAAACAATTCACTAATAATTTACAAGCCAATAATATTGATTTATATGAATTAGAAGTTATTCTAAGACAATTTCCAGACAGAAATGATTTATGCTTTCAATTATATAGTGCTGGTGAAAAAGTATTTGATGAACAATGTGTAACTGGAGAAACAGAATTATCGTGGGGGATAACCGATGATGATAATGCAAATCTAGATTTAAAAATAAAAATTTCTCAAGAAATGTATGATAAAATTATAGCTGATCCAGAAATGAAAATATATGCTAATTTCAAAATGGCTGATTATGAATTGAACTACTCAAAAATCACAGGATATAATTTTGAATTAGATGATGAATTTGTTGAAAATAATATGTACACAGAACCTACGGATAAAGACATGATCGAAACTTTAACAGGTCAAAAATTTAAAGAGTACATGAGTAAATTGAAAAAACCTTTAGGATTTACTAATTTTAGTTATACAGGTAACTCAGGTTTACTTGGAGAAATAAACTATGCAGAGATAGAATTAGGTTTAACAGAAGAACAACTGTGTTTAGATAATTCTGATGACGCAGCCTATTGTGGAGAAAATGTCGAATACTTCATCGAACGCGGAGTAAAAGAAGTAGTTGATTATTGTAATACATATGTTTTTGGAAAATACACTGAGCAAGGTGATAAAACATACATCGATAAAAGATTAAAAGAATGTACAGATTTTATAACAGTATTTTATCCAGAAATGGTTGAAAAAGGTGTTATCAACAGTATAGAAAGTGACTGTGGATTTATCTCACAAGACTTATTAGACATACTACAAACATTTTTAAATATTATAGCTATAGCAGCCCCTATCTTAGCAGTAGGATTAGGAGTATTAGACTTTATTAAAGTAATAGCTAGTGGTGATGCTGATAAAGAAATGAAAAATGCAGGTAAAAACTTCTTAACAAGAGTTGGAGTAGCAATGATTTTATTAATCACACCATTACTAATAGCTTATTTACTAGATATATTTGCTCCAATAATACCAGGTCTAGAAACAGATAACCCATTCTGTGATATAGTAGAAATAGAGTGATAATATGAAAAAAATAATTTATATAGTATTCATATCAATACTTTTTATAACAAATTTAAATTATATAGAAGCAGATAATGGAGATTATTACTATTCATCTGAACATGATATATCATTTTTAGTAAGTGAGAATAAAGCCATTTTATTAACACCTCATGATAAAGGTGGAGTATTTGGTGATTCACAAAATGCTATGGCTTCTTGGAATATATCAGGTGACGGAGATACACTTTGTTATATTTCAAATTCAATGGGAACAAATAGTGTTTCTTATAGTACAAACTGTAGTGGGATTACTTTAAAAAAAACAGATATTTCAAATAACTTAAAATGTTCTTATAACATAATAAATGAAAATGCAAATGTAAATAGAAATATAGCATTAGATATTTATAATTTTAATAATGAATATTTAATAATGTATGATAAAGATTTTAGTACAATAAATAATGATGGAAATTACTCATTTACTGAAGAATCACTTAGTCAATATAATGTATCATTCAATTATAAGTTATCTAGTGAACTAAATAACTTGTTTGCATCATCATGTCCAGATTTAGGATATCAAAATAATTTTTCTGGTGCATATGCTGTTAATATCATAGTTGGTTTGTATGACGAAAATCACAAACTACTAATTGAAAATTTAAGTGACACAAATGATCCAGGGGATGATATTCCATATGAAGATAAAAGATTTACTAATAATCTTCAGTCAAATGACTTAGATTTATATAAATTTGAAGTTATAACACTTCAAGAAAATAATGATACTAAAATATGTTTACAACCATATTATTTAGAAGATAAAAAATATACAGAACAATGTTTCAGTAAATCAGAAGTTGATAACAGTACAACAAAGATAAGCAAAGAGTGGATTCTTTCAGATGAAAATGGAAAAAACATTTCAATTGATGTTAGTTTAGATAATACCATATTTGATTTAATAGTAAACGATACTGATGCCAAAATATATGTAAATTGGACACACCAAAATTTAGATACAACCAATAGTGTCTCACAGATATTCTTCGAATTATCAGATGTTTTTAAAGAAAATAATATGTATACTGATCCTACAGACAAAGATTTTATTGAAACTTTAACAGGTAAACGATTTGAAGAGTATATGAGTAAATTAAAAAAACCACTTGGGTTCACAAGTTTTAATTATACAGGAAATTCAGGATTATTGGGAGAATTAGATTATAATAGCTTAGAATTAGGATTAACAGAAGAACAATTATGTTTAGATGATTCTAATGACGCAGCCTATTGTGGAGAAAATATAAACTATTATATCGAACGAGGTGTTAAAGATGTCGTTGATTATTGTAATGTGGATGTTTTTGCTAAATATGCCAGTACAGCTGACAAAACATACATCGATAAACGATTAAAAGAATGCACAGATTTTATAACAGTATTTTATCCAGAAATGGTTGAAAAAGGTGTTATCAACAGTATAGAAAGTGACTGTGGATTTATCTCACAAGACTTATTAGACATACTACAAACATTTTTAAATATTATAGCTATAGCAGCCCCTATCTTAGCAGTAGGATTAGGAGTATTAGACTTTATTAAAGTAATAGCTAGTGGTGATGCTGATAAAGAAATGAAAAATGCAGGTAAAAACTTCTTAACAAGAGTTGGAGTAGCAATGATTTTATTAATCACACCATTACTAATAGCTTATTTACTAGATATATTTGCTCCAATAATACCAGGTCTAGAAACAGATAACCCATTCTGTGATATAGTAGAAATAGAGTGATAATATGAAAATATACATCGTAAGACATGGAGAAACAACAGAAAATGCTAACAACTGTTTAGTGGGAAGAATAAATAGTTCCCTAACACAAAATGGTATTAATCAAGCTAAAGAGGTAAAAAAATACTTCGATAACAAAGATATAGATTTAATTGTTTCCTCAACACTTGATAGATGTAAACAAACTGCAGAAATTATAGCAGATAACAAAATAAAAATTAATTACACAGACAAATTATTAGGTCGCGATCACGGTGAATTCACAGGAAAACATCGTGATAGTGTTGACTTTAATGAATATTGGAATTATAATTTAGATATACATTATGACAAAGCTGAAAATATTAAACAATTATATGATAGATGTGCAAGTGTTATAAAAAACCTGCAAAAAGAATATAATGATAAAAATATTGTAATAGTTACCCATAGTGGAGTAATAAGAGTTTTATACTATTACTTCAACGGAATTCCAAAAGATGGAATTATGGGAGCAATTAAAATAGAAAATTGTTCAGTTTTTGAATATGAGATAGGAGAAGATTTATGAAAATATTATCAATTAATGCCGGAAGTTCATCACTAAAATTTCAAATGTTTGAAATGCCAAGTGAAGAAGTAATTATTTCAGGAGTATTCGAAAGAATAGGTTTAGAAAAAGCTTTTTACACATTAAAATTTAATGGTGAAAAAGTAAAAAAAGAAGCTGATGTTAAAAACCATAATGATGCTGTTCAAATTTTAATGGCAGAATTATTAGAAAATAACATCGTTAAAAGTTTAGATGAAATAAAAGGTGTAGGACATCGTGTTGTTCACGGAGGAAGTAAATATTCACAATCAGTTTTAATAGATAAAGATGTTGAAGCAGAAATTGAAAACTTAATTCCATTAGCTCCACTTCACAATCCTGCTAACTTAACAGGAATTAAAGCTTTCAACGAAAAATTAAATGTAAAAGCTGTAGCAGTTTTTGATACAGCATTCCATCAAACAATGCCAAAAGAATCATATATTTATGGAGTACCATATGACTGGTATGAAAAACATGATGTAAGAAGATATGGATTCCATGGAATTAGTCATGACTATGTATCAAAAAAACTAATGGAAACATTAAATAATGATAAAGCTAATGTTATCACTTGCCATTTAGGTAATGGGGGAAGTATTAGTGCTATTAAAGAAGGAAAATGCTTCAACACAAGTATGGGCTTCTCACCAAATGCTGGATTAATTATGGGAACACGTTCAGGAGATATTGATGCTACTTTCATTCCATATATCATGGAAAAAGAAAATAAATCATTAGATGAAATTATGAATATTTTAACAAAACAAAGTGGTTTTGTAGGAATTAGTAAAAAATCATCTGATGCTAGAGATATCGAAGAAGGTATTGAAAATAACGATGAATTGTGTATTTTAGCTAACAACTTATATGTAGATAGAGTAGTAGACTATATCGCTAAATACTATGTACATTTAGGTCGTGTCGATGGAATTTGTTTTACAGCAGGTTTAGGAGAAAATTCAAAACTAGTTAGAAAAATGGTTTTAGAAAAACTAAAATGTTTAGGAATAGAATTAGATGAAACTAACAACAACACAAGAAGTGAATTTATAAAAATTACTACAGATAATTCTAAAATACCTTGTTATGTAATTCCAACAGATGAAGAATTAATGATTGCAAGAGATACTTATAATATAATTAAATAGATTGAAAAATCTATTTTTTTTAACAAAAAAATTACCATTAAGGTAATTATTTTTCATGTATAAATAAATATGTTCCAACTAAAGTAGTAATAGGAACAGCTATGATAATACCAATACTACCAATTACTGCTTGAATAATTTCAACAATAATCATTTCCATATTAAATAAATATAATACATCTTTAGTATAAGTACTTAACAACAACACAGTAGCTAAAGCACTACCAATATAAGCTAAAATTAAAGTATTAGTCATCGTTCCAATAGCATCCTTACCAATATTCATTCCTGAAATAAATAACTCTTTTTTATCTTTTAAATGAACTGATAACTCATTTATAGAAGAAGAAATAGATAACGAAATATCCATAATAGCTCCAGTAGAACCAATTAATATTCCACTCCATATCAATGCTACTAAATCAATCGGATTAGAATCAATTTGCGTAATTAATAAGTAATCAGAATCTAAAATTCCTGTTAACATTAATAAATTATTAAATATAAAAGCTAAAATTCCAGTAATTAAAATTCCGCTAATATTTCCAACTATTGCACAATAAGTTTTTTTATTAAAACCACTTAGTAAAAACGAACTTATAGTTATAATAAAAATACAAATTATGGTAGTTAAAATATAAATGTTAAAACCTTTTAAAATTCCAGGAATATATATTAAAAATATAATCAAACAATTAAATATTAAAGAAATTAAAGTACTTAAACCTTTAAATTTACCAATCGCAATTATTAAAATAAAAAATAATATAATTAAAAAAACTAAAGTAGAAATTCTATTATAATCTACAAAATTATACTCACCTAATTCGGATGATAATACTAATATTTTATCTCCAATTTCAACTTCCTTTTTAACAAATCCATTATTAGAACTTAAAGATTGACTACCCAAAATTTCCTCGCCATCTTTATCACCCGAAGTTAATAAAGCTCTAAAAAATATTACAACTTCATCCCCAAAGATTTCAGAGTCACTTTCAACAATCTCTCTACTCTCAATAGATAATACTTTCGCACTATCAAAATTTTGACCAGCTACTTCAGAATCATTCTTAGCTATGTTACTACCTACTAAAATTATAACTAAAGCAATAATCAAAGTAGAAATATATAGTATTTTATCCTTCATTATAATCACCTATTTTAAAGTATAACATAAATAAAAAATTAATGCATCTAATAACATCTATTAGATAGACTTTTAACCTATTTTAAGTTATAATATGTGTGTAGAAAGCGTGAAACCATGGAAATAAAAAAAATACTAAGAAAAATAAAAAAATATGAAGAAATAGTTATAGCTAGACATATTGGAGCAGATCCAGATGCTTTAGGTAGTTCAATTGGTTTAAAAGAAACAATAGAACTAAACTTTCCTAATAAAAAAGTATATGTAGTAGGTAATACAGTAAGTAGATTTAAATACTTAGGTGAATTAGATAAAATACCAGAAGAGTGCAAAGAAATGTTATTAATAGTTACAGATACACCAGATAAAAAAAGAATCGAATTAGCAAAACCTGAATACTTTAAAGAAATAATTAAAATAGATCACCACCCATTTGTGGAAGTATTTGCTGATTTGGAATGGATTGATAACAAAGCTTCTTCAGCATCACAAATGATTATAGAATTCATAAAAGAAAACAAATTAAAAATAAACAAAAGTATCGCTGAAAAATTATTTTCAGGTTTAGTAGCCGATACAGGTAGATTTTTATATGATTATACAAGTCCAAAAACATTTGATTTAACTTCTTGGTTAATAAAAAAAACCGATCTTAATTTTACATCTTTATATCCAAGAATGTATTTAAGAAATTTTAATGATATAAAATTTTCAGCTTATATAACAATGAATTTAACAATAACAAAAAATGGTTTAGCTTACTTAAAGTTAACAGATGAAATGTTAAAAGAATATAATGTTGATCCTTCAACAGCAGGAAATTTAATAAATAACTTTAACTTAATAAATGAATTTAAAGTTATAGCCCTTTACTCAGAAGATAAAATAAATAATTACATTAAATGTTCAATTCGTTCACGTGGACCTGTTATCAATACAACTGCTGCTAAATACAACGGTGGGGGACACGCTTTAGCAAGTGGTGCTAAACTAAATTCATTTGAAGAAGTAGATTTTATGATTGAAGATTTAGAAAAATTATGCCTTGAGTATAATGTGGAGGAAAAAAAATGCATGGAAGAGTTGTCGAATTAATAAAAGAAAAACCATATTATTTACCTCAAATATTATTTGAAAATTATAAAAAATTAGAATTAACAGATTTTGAATTAATTTTTTTAATTTATTTATTAAACAATAATGAAACATTCAATCCTAAATTAATAGCTCATAAACTAAATATAAACTTACCAGAAGTTATGAATTCAATTACCTCATTAACAGAAAAAGGCTTTCTTAAATTAGAAGTAACAAAAAAAGGTTTAAAAAATGAATACATAAATTTAGAAGATTTATACAAAAAACTATCATTTTTACTAGTAAGTGAAAAAGAAGAAACAAAAACAAATTTATATGATATATTTGAGTTAGAATTTGCAAGAACACTATCTCCTATGGATTATGAATTTATCGCAGCATGGCAAAATGCTAATGCTGACGAACTAATTATTTTAGCCCTAAAAGAAGCAGTATATAATGGAGCAACAACACTAAAATATGTTGATAAAGTATTAGCAAGTTGGAACAAAAAAGGAATTAAAACAAAAGAACAAGTCGAACAAGATAAAATAAAATTCGAATCAAATAAAGCTAATAAAAAACTATTTGATTATGATTGGTTAAATGATAGAGATAATTAATTACTTAAATAATTTATTACCAAATGCTAAATGTGAACTTAAATATAACAAAGATTATGAACTATTAATAGCTACTATGTTATCAGCACAAACAACTGATAAAAAAGTAAATTTAGTAACACCTACATTATTTGAAAAATACAATAGCTTAACACAATTAAAAAACGCTAATGAAAAAGATATTGTAGAAATAATTAAAATATTAGGAACACAAAATATTAAAGCTAAAAATATAATTGATATTGCAACAAAATTAGAAAAATATGAAAAAATTCCAAATGATAGAAAACTTTTAGAAAGCCTAAAAGGTGTCGGTAGAAAAACAACAAATGTTTTTTTAGCCAATATTTATAATGAACCTTGTATTGCAGTAGATACTCATGTTTTAAGAGTTTCAAAAAGATTAAAATTAGTAAAAGAAAACGATGATGTTATAAAAGCAGAAAAAAAATTAACTAAAAAATTTAAAAAAGAACACTTAGTTAAACTCCATCACCAGTTAGTTTTATTCGGAAGATATTACTGCACAGCAAAAAATCCTAAATGTGAAAACTGTGGATTAAAAAAACAATGTAACTATAAAACTTGATTTTTATTATAATTATGGTATTATATATAAGCCAAAAAGGAGGGGTAATATGTTTACAGATGAAGTCAAATTACAATTAATAGCCGGTTCAGGTGGAGACGGATGTATGGCATTTCGTCGTGAAAAATACGTTGAAATGGGAGGACCATTCGGAGGAAACGGTGGAAAAGGTTCTGATATAATCTTCAAAGTAGATGAAGGATTAAATACATTAATTGATTTAAGATATAAAAAAGTTATCAAAGGAACAAAAGGTTCAAATGGTTTAGGGAAAGCTAAACATGGTGCCCAAGCAGAAGATGTTATTATCAAAGTACCTCAAGGTACAGTTATTACCGATATAGAAACAGGATTAATAATAGCAGATTTAACAAAAAAAGATGAAGAAGTTATCGTTGCAAGCGGTGGTAGAGGTGGTAGAGGTAATATGGCCTTTGCTACTCATGCTAATCCAGCCCCAGCTTATTGTGAAGCAGGAGAACCAGGTGAAGACAGAGAAATAAAAGTTGAATTAAAATTACTAGCAGACGTTGGATTAGTTGGAATGCCATCAGTTGGAAAATCAACAATTATTTCACAAATATCAAAAGCTAAACCTAAAATAGCAGCATACCATTTTACAACTTTAAAACCTAACTTAGGAGTAGTAAAATCAAATAATTCATCATATGTAGTAGCAGATTTACCAGGATTAATTGAAGGAGCATCACAAGGTGATGGTCTAGGTGATCAATTCCTAAAACATATCGAAAGAACACGAGTTATAGCTCATGTTATTGATATGAGTGCCTTTGAAGGAAGAAATCCTTACGAAGATTACATCACAATTAATAAAGAATTAGAAGCATTTAATCCAAGAATATTACAAAAGCCACAAATAATTATAGCCAATAAAATGGATATTGAAACATCTAAAGATAACTTAAAAGAATTTAAAACAAAAGTAAAAGATATAGAAATATTTGAAGTTAAAGCAATAACAAATGAAGGTTTAAAAGAAGTAATAGAAAAACTAGCTTCTATGCTAGAAACAATCGAAAAACAACCGTTATATGAAGAAGAAAAATTTGAAAGTCATGTTATCTATAAATTTAAGTATGAAAAACCATTTTCAATTAGAAAAGAAAATAATACTTGGATAATCACAGGAAAACAAGTTGAAAAAATGTTAATAATGACTAAATTTAATACCGATGAAGCAGCAACTCGTTTTGCTTACAAATTAAAAAAATTAGGTATTGATGAAGAATTAGAAAAATTAGGAGCTATTGAAGGAGATACAGTAAGAATCCTAGATTATGAATTCGAATATAAAGACTAAATAAATTTTAGTCTTTTTTTATTGAAATTATTCTTAATATATTATATAATCAAATTAAGAATAGAGGTCGTATAATGAAAAAAATAAAACAAATAAATTTTGATAAAGAAAATTTTACAAAAAATTCAACTGGTTTTACTCTAATAGAACTTTTAGCAGTTATTATTATACTAGCAATTGTTGCTTTAATTGCAACACCAATTATACTAAATGTAATTGAAGATTCAAGAAAATCTGCCAATATGTCACAAGCAAATATTTTGCTAAGTGGAGCTGAAACTTACTTCGCATCAAGTATGCTGGCAGAAGGAGAATTTTACATTGATGGAAAAACAAATGTTTATCCATTCATTGAAACAACAAACGAAAAACCACCATTAGGTAACATAAAAATAAAACCTAATGGAGATGTTTTCTTTGCTTTATTTTTAGATGATGTATGTTACTCAAAAGATTTTGAACAATCAAAAATTATTGCTAATGAAGAAATAACAAATCCAGACGACTGTGTTCCACTTTCAATTGTAGCATCTACAGAGTCAAAACCAGTTAATGGATACTACCTAGGGGAAATAAATGTAACTCTAACAACGAATGGTGATGGCTTAGAATATTGTGTAAATGAATGCGGAACATATACTAATGTAACAGAAAAAACTACTTCCGTAACACTAAATCAAGAAGTAAGTAAATTATGTTTTGTAGCTACCAAAAATGGTGTGGTTGAAGACACAAGACAATGTATAACATACAACATAGATGCTGTAACACCAACAATAACACCAAAAGAAGGAAGTGCTAATATTAAGCAAAATACAAATAGTGAAGTAAGTAGTTATTTTGATATAATATATGGACCAACAGGAGGAAGTGTAAGTTGTGAACCTGCCAATACAAACACTTTACCACTAGGTACTAGTACAGTAACTTGTACAGCAACCGGTAATAATGGTAAAAGTACTTCTAATACAAGAGCAATAATAATAGAAGAACCAAATTATATGGTTGATGGAGAAAGGTTTAAATTTTTAATTTCAGATAATGATAATACAATAACGGATGTTAAATTTTCATCTACTATAAGCGAAAATTATAGTTTTGCTACTACTAAATTTGATTTATCTAGAGATAAAAATAATACAGTAGTTGGTTATCTCGAAGATGTGGATGGAAAGAAAATATTACACATACAGGCTAATGGTCCCGTTGTAGCTCATAGGGATACAGGACACAGTTCTTGTTATGAGTCAATGTTTTGTGACTTTCCAAAGTTAGTTTCAGTAGAATTTAACAATAGTTTTGATACAAGTAATGTAGATTCCATGGAAAAGTTATTTGCAGAAAATCCTAGCTTATTAAAAATTGATTTAAGTAGTTTAGATACAAGCAATGTAACGAATATGAGCTATATGTTTAATGAAACAACAAGTCTTAAAGAAATTAATTTTGGAAATATTGATGTTAGTAAAGTTCAAAGGATGGCTGCTATGTTTGAAAAGTCAGGTATTGAAACTTTAGATTTAAGTAGTTTTGATACAAGAAGTCTTAAGGATATGTCAAGTATGTTTATGCAATCAAGTGTAACTGAATTAGACTTAAGTAGTTTTAATACAAGTAATGTTGTAGAGATGGGAGGAATGTTTTGGGCAGCTAAACAACTAACTAAAATAAATTTTAACAACTGGGATACGGGTAATGTTACTAATATGGCTTGGATGTTTCGGGAAACTCATAGTTTAACTGAATTGGATTTATCTAATTTTAACACAAGCAATGTAGCAACTATGGAAGGAATGTTTAGGGGAAGCTATAATTTAAGTTCGTTAAATGTTAGTAATTTTAATACTAGTAAAGTTAAAGATATGGAATATATGTTTAGTACTTGTAATAAACTTACAGAATTAGATTTAAGCAGTTTTAGTTATGATAGTATTTCTACCTACTACATGGGAGGTATGTTTTCTTCAAATGACAATCTTCAAACAATTTATGCAAATAATCAAGCTGATATAGATAAATTAAAAGCGACATCATCGTTACCTACTGGCATAACATTTATTATAAAGTAATATTATCACTAATTAATTAATATCTAATAAAAAAACGAACAAATTAACTAAGACTAAATAAATTTTAGTCTTTTTTCTTTATGATAAAATACACAAATTAATATAAATCCATTGACACAACTTCAAAAACAAAATATAATTTAAATATAGGTTAAACTAATAGTGTTTTAGAAAAATATTAAAAGTAATATACTTACAAAAAATACAAGGAGATGATAATATGAAATATCACTTTATTGGGATAAAAGGTGCTGGTATGAGTGCTTTAGCCCAAATCCTAAATGATTTAGGATATGAAGTTCAAGGTAGTGATAAAGAACAATTCTTTTTCACAGAAAAAGCTTTAATTGAAAAAAATATAAAAATTTTACCATTTGATAAAAACAATATAAAAGAAGATTTAATAGTAATTATTGGTAACTCATTCACAGAAAGTGAAGAAACAAAAAAAGCCCAAGAATTAAATTTAAAAACATACACATATCAAGATATGTTAAGAAAATTAACAAAAATGTTTAAAACAGTTACAATCTCAGGATGTCATGGTAAAACCACTACAACTTCGATGTTATCACATGTTTTAGATAATATAAAAGGGTGTAATTATTTAATAGGAGATGCAACAGGAAAAGCTAATAAAGAAAATGAATACTTCGTTTTAGAAGCTTGCGAATATAAAAGACATTTCTTAAATTATTTACCTTATTATGCTATTATAACTAATATTGATTTAGATCATCCTGATTATTTCAAAAATATAGATGATGTAATTCAAGCATATCAAGAATACGTTTCATTAGCTAGTAAAATGGTAATAATGTGTGGTGATGATCCGTATACAAGATTATTAGAAACAACAGTTCCAAAATTTTATTATGGATTAAATGATGATAATGATATCATAGCTAAAGATGTTGAATTTACTGCAACAGGAACTTCATTTGATGTTTTTGTAGAAGATAATTATTATGGACATTTTGAAGTACCATTATTTGGTAAACATATGTTATTAAATGCTTTAGCAGTTATAGGAATATGTTATTATGAAAGAATTGAAGTAAAAGAAGTTTCTAAATACTTAAAAACATTTAAAGGTGCTAATAGAAGATATACAGAAACAAAAGTTAAAGATAATATTGTGGTTGATGATTATGCTCATCATCCAGTTGAAGTAAAAGCTACAATTAAAACAACAAAACAAAAATATCCAGATAAAAAAATAGTAGCTGTATTCCAACCACATACATTCTCAAGAACTCAAGAATTCAGTGATGACTTTGTAGAAATATTTAATAAAATAGATTATACATATGTTTTTGATATTCATCCTTCAAGAGAAAAAGAAGAAGATTTCAAAGATGTTACAAGTAACATAATTATTGATAAAATTAAAAATTGTGAATCAATAAAAATGGATGAAGCAGAAAAATTATTAAAATGGGATAATACAGTTTTATTATTCATGAGCCCAAATGATTTATCACAAATTGAAAAAGATTATATCGAAAGAAAACAAAGTTAAATTTGTTTTTTTTTCATATTACAATATAAATTCTCATATATTTAAGAGAATAAGGAGGATTTATGAAAAAAATAGTACCTTTAAATAAAGATATAAAATTCACAAGCAATATAGCTGAAATAACTTCAATTGCCCTAGATCACGATCTAGTGTTAAGTGATTACGAAGTTTTAGGAAACTTAACTATATCAGGAAGTTACAAAATGACTGATATGAGTATTAATACTGAGGAATTTGAATACAAAATTCCAGTAAATATTCAAATAAATAATAACTATGATATTAGTGATGTTGCAATTGATATAAATGATTTTTACTATGAAATTATAGATAATAATTATTTATCAGTTAATATAGAAGTAGTTTTAAACAATTTGAAAGACAAACCATTAATTGAAGAAAAAAGATATGAATATAATATTTTAGAAGAAATAAAAGAACCTATAAAAGAAGAAAAAAAAGAAGAAATAAAATTAGAAAGAATGGAAGTAAGTGAAGTTAAATCTTTATTTGATAGCTTTGATGATTCAAAAGAAACATACTCTTCATATAAAATCTGGATTGTAAAAGAAGGAGATAATATAGAAAATATTTGTTTAAAATACACAACAACTAAGGAAACTTTAGAATTATATAATGATTTAACTGATCTTAAATTAGGCGACAAAATAATAATACCAGAAATTATAAATGATAAAATATAATGAAATACTAAAAAGAAATAAGATAAAACCCTATCGCTATTCAACAAATGGTAAAGCTACTATAGTTGAAACAGAGATAGGGAATTTTGTTATAAAAGAAAAAAACAATAATTATGAAATTATTGAATATTTAAGATCACGAAATTTTAATTATATTCCAGAAATAATAGAATATGAAAATGATTATGAATTATCACATTACATAAATGTAATAGATTATCCCAATGAACAAAAAATAGCTGACTTAATTAATGTAGTAGCTTTATTACATGCTAAAACAACACACTATAAAGAAGTTGATTATGATTCATATAAAGAAATATATGAAGATATAAATAACAATATAGAATACTTATATAGCTATTACTTAGACCATTTAACCTTAATCGAAACGAAAGTATTTATGAGCCCTAGTCAATATTTATTCGCAAGAAACTTTTCAAAAATATTAGCTAGCTTAAATTACTGTAAATTTGAAATAAAAAACTGGTATGAGTTAGTAAAAGAAAAAACAAAAAAAAGAGTTGTTGTACTACACAACAACTTAAGATTAGATCATTTTTTAAAAAATGAAAACAATTATTTAATAAGTTGGAGTAAATCAAAATTCGGTATTCCTATTTTTGATTTATATAACTTATATAATAAATACTGCTTAGATTATGACTTTATAGAACTATTACACCAATATGAAAAAACATACCCCTTACAAATAGATGAAAGAAAATTATTATTTATTTTAATAGCTTTACCTAAAAAAATAGATTTTACAAGTAACGAATTTAAGTTAACAGGAGAAATTAGTGAAATGATAGATTGCTTATACAAAACAGAAAAATTAATCGCACCATATAATTCGGAAAATAAAGAATAACATAAGTAACCATAAGAAAAATAAAATAAATAAATTAAACCTAGTAATTATGAAAAAAGTAATTAAAAGCTGCCAAAAAAATATAATACAACACACAATTAAACAAATACAAAAATGATATCTAGTCCATCTTCTAAACATTTTAACCACCTAATATATAATATACCTAGAATAAAATTATGATTGGGTGTATAATACAATATAGGTGAATAAAATGAAAAAAATAATCTTAATAACTTCAATAGTTATAATAAGTATAATAACGTATTTACTATTAAATAAAACTGAAGAAATAAAAATTGAAATGATTGATTTAACTAACCTATCTATAGAAGAAATAAAAAGTTATGCAGAAGAAAATAAATTAAACTTAATTATCGAAGAACAATATAGTGAAATAACAAAAGGACAATTAATATCTCAAAATATAAAACCAACAACGATATTACAAGAAAATGAAGATTTAATAATTATTTATTCTAAAGGATTAGATTATACCACTTTAAAAGTAAACGAATTAGGTAATGTACCTATTATGATGTACCATGGAATTCAAAATATTGAAAATAAATATATCGGTGGTAACATAGATAAAGCAGGATATCAAAGAACAGCAGAAGCATTTAAAAAAGACTTACAATTTTATTATGACAATAATTATAGAATGATAAGATTAGTTGATTACACAAACAATATAATTGATACCAAAGCAGGATATAGTCCAATTATATTAACCTTTGACGATGGTTTATCTAATAATATAAAAATACTAGGAAAAGATGAAAACAATAATTTAATTATTGATCCTAACTCAGCTGTAGGAATCTTAGAAGAATTCAAAAAAAAATACCCAGATTTTAATGTAACAGCAACTTTTTTTCTAAATGCTTCACTATTTAATCAACAAGAATATAATGAAGAAATATTAAATTGGTTAATAGAAAATAACTATGATATTGGTAACCATAGTTATTCACACCAAGATTTCACAGAAACCAATATAGAACAAACTCAAAAAGAAATAGGTCAAATGTATGAATTACTAGATACTTATATAAAAAATAAATACGTAAATATAGTAGCCCTACCTTATGGCTCACCATATAAAAAAGAACATGAAAACTTTAACTACATTTTAAATTCAAACTACAATAATAAAAACTACACAACTAATTCCACTTTAAGAGTAGGATGGGAAGCTGAGTATTCACCATTCAATATAAACTTTGACAAAACATTTTTAAAAAGAATTAGAGCTTATGATAATAATAATAAAGATTTTGATATCGAAATGAACTTTAATATATTAAGTAATAATAAATATATATCAGACGGAGATATAGATACAATAACTATTCCTAAAGAAAATATCGAAAAATTAAACCAAAATACTAATTTACAAATAATAACTTATTGATTTATAAAACAAAAATTGATATAATTTACATACAGGCAAAAATAAAGGAGTAGTATAAAAAGTAAGTGTTACAAAGAGAAATCGTGGTTGGTGCAAACGAATAACACACTTTTTAAAAGTTACCTTTTAGCTTCTAATAAGACGGTAACGCGTTATAGTTTTAAGGTAGATAATAATCTATAAATTAAGGTGGTACCACGAAACTAATTCGTCCTTATATTTATAGATTTTTTTTGGAGGAAAATATGCTAGAACAATTTAAACAATATGTCAGTAATTACGATTTAAAAAATAAAAAAATAAAACTTAAATTTGAACACTCAATTAGAGTGATGGAATTATCTAATAAATACGCTAAAAAATTAAACTTCACAGAAAAAGAAATAAGATTAGCTACATTAATTGGATTACTACATGACTACGGAAGATTTGAACAATTAAAATTATATGATTCATTTGATGACAAAAAAACAATTGATCATGCAGACTTCAGTGTGGTACAACTATTTGATAAAAATGAAATAAAAAAATACTGGGATGAAGAATCAGATTATGAACTAATTAAATTTGCCATAAAAAATCACAACAAATTAAAAATAGAAAATTGTCATAATGAAAAGTACTTAAAATTTGCTCAATTAATTAGAGATACAGATAAAATAGATATCTTAAATGTCTATATAACCGAAAAATTTTTAAATCTACAACCAACAAATGAACCAATAACACAAAAAGTAAAAGAAAGCTTTTTAAAACATCAATCAATTAACTATGAAGATATTAAAAATAAAAATGATAGATTACTAATAACTTTATCTTTTACATTTAATATCTACAATAAAATATGTTATGAAGAATTAGAAAAATATTATAAACTACTACAAGAAAAATGTTGTAATGATATTATAAAACCATATTATGATATAATATTTGAATATATAAAAGGAGAGAAAATATGTTAGAAACAAAATATAACCATTTAGAAATAGAAGAAAATAAATACGAAAATTGGAAAACAAAAGGATACTTTAATAGTGGCGATAAAAGTAAACAACCATTTAGTATAGTGATACCACCACCAAATGTAACAGGTAAACTACACCTAGGTCATGCTTGGAATACAACAATTCAAGATGTAATAATTAGATTTAAAAGAATGCAAGGTTTTGACGCCCTATGGTTACCAGGAATGGATCACGCTGGAATAGCAACCCAAGCTAAAATAGATGCTAAACTAAGAAATGAAGGAATAAAACCTCGTGAAATGAAAAGAACCGATTGGTTAAAACACGCTTGGTCTTGGAAAGAAGAATATAGCTTAAATATAAGACAACAATGGGCTAAAATGGGATTATCACTAGATTATAACAAAGAAAGATTTACCTTAGATGAAGGTTTATCTCAAGCAGTAAAAAAAGTATTTGTTGAACTTTATAATGAAGGATTAATTTATAGAGGAGAAAGAATAATTAACTGGGACCCTAAAGCTATGACAGCTTTATCTAATGAAGAAGTAATCTATAAAGAAGAAGAAGGAAACTTCTACCACCTAAAATATTACTTAGAAGATAAAACTAACTTCTTAGAAGTAGCAACAACTAGACCAGAAACATTATTTGGAGATACAGCTGTAGCAGTTAATCCTAATGATGAAAGATACAATAAACTAATTGGTAAAAAAGTAATACTACCTATAATTAATAAATTAATTCCAATCGTTGGAGATGAACACGCTGACCCTGAATTTGGAACAGGAGTAGTAAAAATTACCCCAGCCCATGACCCAAACGACTTTGAAGTAGGAAATAGACATAACTTAGAAAGAGTAAAAGTTATGAATCCAGATGCTACTATGAACGAACTAGCCGGTATTTATAAAAACCTAGATAGATATGAATGTCGCAAACAATTATTAGAAGACTTAAAAAAACAAGACCTATTAATATCAATAAAAAAACACACTCATTCAGTAGGATATTCAGAAAGAACAGATGTAGTTGTTGAACCATATCTATCAAAACAATGGTTTGTTAAAATGAGACCACTTGCTGATAAAGTCTTAGAAAACCAAAAAAACAAAGATTCAAAAGTAAACTTTGTTCCAGAAAGATTTGAAAAAATAATGAATCACTGGATGGAAATAACTTATGACTGGTGTATATCAAGACAATTATGGTGGGGTCACAGAATACCTGCTTGGTATAAAGGTGAAGAAGTAATAGTTAGTGAAACATCACCAGGTGAAGGTTATACACAAGACTCTGATGTATTAGATACTTGGTTCTCAAGTGCCTTATGGCCATTTACTACAATGGGTTGGCCAGATCAAACAATAGACTTTGAAAAGTATTACCCAAATAATGTTTTAGTAACAGGATATGATATTATACCTTTTTGGGTTAATAGAATGACTTTCCAAGGATTACACTTTACTAATACAAGACCATTTAAAGATTGTTTAATACATGG
>CAYJEL010000004.1:18247-31054 GCA_964369245.1 uncultured Muribaculaceae bacterium | reverse complement strand
TATTAGATCAAGCATTAAAATATTCAGTAAATAACAATTTAGGAACAAGCGAAGAACTAAAAACTTTAGAATTTCAAGATTTAATAAACAATGGATTAATTAGTGAATTACCAACAAATCCTAAAACTTCAAAGCTATTAGAAGGATGTATTGTATATTCATGGCAAACAAGTATCAACCAATATAAATTTGAATATTCAGAAGATTGTATTGGAACACACGTTACATATAATAAAATGGTTAGTGGCCATGATTTTAATGAAATGGTTACGGATTTAGTATTTAGTGGCAATACCAAAAGAATCGTATTTGAATCAAAAATAGATGCAGGTCTTGATTTAAATAGTGTTGTAGACCTCTCGCTAAATAAAGATAAATCAATTGTAGGCTTTATTTCAGGCGACACATTAAAAGTCCAAACTAATGGTGTTATAGTAGCTCATGAAAGTATCGGAGCGGAATATGATGCAAGTGAAAATATATTGAAATTCTCAATGTTTATGTTTTTTGAACCTATAGAAGAAATAAAATTTGATTATGATGGTAAAAATGTTTTTGATACAAGTCAAGTAACTAATATGAATGGACTATTTTATGAAAATGCTAGATTAAAAACCTTAGATTTATCTAATTTCGATACTAGCAATGTAACAGACATGAGAAATATGTTTCAAAGTGATATTAGTTTAACAAGTTTAGATGTAAGTAGTTTTGATACAAGTAAAATAACAGATATGTCAAAAATGTTTTATGGTCTGGAAAGCTTAATAAGTTTAAATTTAAGTAATTTTGATACAAGCAATGTAACAAATATGTCTTGGATGTTTGCTGAAAGTTCAGGCTTTAATACTCTAAATTTAAGTAATTTCAATACAAGTAATGTAACAGATATGTCTAGAATGTTTTATGATAATTGGAGTTTAATAAGTTTAGATATAAGTGATTTTGATATGAGTAATGTAACAAATATGCCTAATTTTTTTGGTGATTATGAGTCCTTACAAAAACCTATCATAGTTAAAGGATTGGAGGAACAAACAAAAATAATAAGCAATTCAATTTACCTTAGTTCTTGTAATTTTATAACTATAAGTGATTACAATAATTTAACTGAACAAGAAAAAAACGATTTAACATTAAATAGTAGATGCTAAAATAAATTTAAATAAATAGGAGAAGAATAATGAATTGTAAAAAATGTAATAGCCTATTAACTAATGAAGATTTAATATGTAATATATGTGGTGAAAAAAACAATACAATAGATATAATAAAAGAAACTGTAACATCTCAATCACAAACAGTTATAGATGATTTGTCTGAAAAATCACCAACCATAAATAATATAAATTCTAACATTAAAAAAAATCTAGATAAAACTTTAATTTCAGTTATTACAACTATAATAATAGTACTGATAATAATTGTTCCAGTAATAATAGAAAACCTCAGTTTTGAAACCCATGCAATCGAAAGTGATGACTTAATAGTATCTTTAAAATTTCCAAGAGGTTATGGTGAAATTTCAATTGAAAGTAACGGATATATAGTAGAAACAGAATCCAATACATTATTGATTGGTATAGCAAAAGGTAATTTTTCTAAAACCAAAACACTAACACTAGAAGAAATGCAAGAAACATACCATTTCATACCAGATATAGTAGATTATGAATATGTGAATACAGATAAAATGGAATATACAGTACTAAAAGCTGAACTTGGAAATATTAATAACTATATGATTTTTAGTGAGTTAAATGATGATTACCAATTTGTAATATTGACTGATTTAGTAAATAATAATAATGATAAAGAAGAAATAAAAAAAATAATGGAAATCGTAACTGAATACGAATATGAAGAAAAATAAAGGAGAATTACATGAAAAAAGCGTTTACTTTAATCGAGTTACTTGCAGTATTAATAATACTAGGCGTAATACTAGCAATAATAATCCCAGTAACTAATGGAGTAATAAATAACTCAAAACAAAATGCTTATGATACCCAAATAGAAATGCTATTAGATCAAGCATTAAAATATTCAGTAAATAATAATTTAGGAACTAGTAGTGAAACTAAATCTATCCAGTTCCAAGACTTAATTAACAATGGATTAATTTCCGAATTACCAACTAATCCAAAAACATCAGAACAACTTCAAGGTTGTATAACTTACTCATGGCAAACAAGTATTAATCAATATAAATTTGAATATTCAGAAAGTTGTGATGTTCCCCAAATAACTTATAACAAAATGGTAAGTGGTCATGATTTTAATATCAAAGTTACTGCTATGTCAGGATTTGATACTGTAACAAGAATAGTCTTTGAATCAACTATAGATGAAGGTTTAGATTTAAATAGTACTATAGATTTATCTTTAAATCAAGATAATTCAATAGTAGGTTTCATATCAGGAAACACTTTAAAAATCCAAAATAATGGTGTCATATTAGCTCATGAAGATTTAGGAATAACATTTAATGCTGATGGATCAGATGCTGAAAAAATTAGTATGTTTATGATGATGACTAATATAACAGAAATTAATTTTAATGACAATGGAGCGAATGCATTTGATACCAGCAATGTAACAAATATGTCATATATGTTTGGAGGTGCAAGTGTAACAAGCTTAGATTTAAGTAGTTTTGATACATCAAAGGTAACAAATATGTCAGGAATGTTTATTATGACAGGCGCTTTAACTAATTTAGATTTAAGTAGTTTTGATACAAGTAATGTAACAAATATGAAAGAAATGTTTAGTTATGCAAGTAGTTTAACAAATTTATATTTAAGTAGTTTTAATACAAGTAAAGTAACAGATATGTCTTTTATGTTTAATAATGCAAGTAGTTTAAAAAGTTTAGATTTAAGTAGTTTTAACACAAGCAATGTAATAGATATGTCAAATATGTTTTACCTCCTTGATTCTATACAAAAACCAATAATTACTAGAAATCAAGAAGAACTAAATAGGTACGAAAGTCTAAGTGGAAAAGAAGAGTGTAACTTCATAACTATAACAGATTACAACAATTTAACAGAACAAGAAAGAAATGATTTAACATTCACTAATAGATGTTCAATCGGTGGTTAAAAAATATAAACTAACGAAGAGTAAATATTTACTCTTTTTTAATACTTTGTCGTATAAAAAGACAAAATAATCCTCATCATTAGAATATACTAATAATAGGAGGAAATAAAATGTTTGGAAACTTTACAGAAGAAGCAAGAAAAGTATTACTAAATGCAAAACAACAAATGCTTAACTTAAAACACCCGTATGTTGGTAGTGAACACTTAATTTTAGCTATATTATCTAACAATAATAATGTAACTAAAACATTAAAGAAATACAAAGTAACTTACGATACGTTTAAAGAAAAATTAATAGAAGTAGTGGGAGTAGGAAGTAAAGAAAGTGAATGGTTTTTATATACTCCATTATTAAAAAGAGTAATGGAAAACTCTATAATTGATAGTAAAGAAGAAAATAAAGAAGTAACAATTAATAACTTATTTTATAACATATTAGAAGAAGGCGAAGGAATTGCTATTAGAATTATAATTAATTTAGGAATAAACATAGAAGACTTGTATCAAGAATTTAACCCTAAAAACACCAAAGTAAAAACAAAAAAGAAATTAATTATAGAAGAATTAGGAATTAATTTAACAAAACAAGCAGAAAAAAAACTATTAGATCCTGTTATAGGAAGAGATGAAGAAGTAAAAAGATTATTAGAAATATTATGTCGAAGAACAAAAAACAATCCTATTTTAATAGGTGAGGCTGGAGTAGGTAAAACAGCTATTGTTGAACATCTATCGCAACTAATAGTAAATAATGAAGTCCCAAACAATTTAAAAGATAAAAAAATATACAGTTTAGATATGGCTTCATTAGTAGCTGGAACAAAATATAGAGGTGAATTTGAAGAAAGAATTAGAAAAGTTTTAAAAGAAGTAGAAGAAAATGATGATATCATAGTATTTATAGATGAAATACATACTCTAGTAGGAGCAGGAGGAGCCGAAGGAGCAATAGATGCTTCAAATATATTTAAACCAGCTTTAGCTAGAAATAAACTAAGATGTATAGGTGCAACTACAACTGATGAATACAAAAAATTTATTGAATCAGATAAAGCTTTAGAAAGAAGATTTCAAAAAGTAAATATTGAAATCCCTGATAATAAAACAGTTAAACAAATATTAATGAAAATTAAACCCATTTATGAATCATACCACAAAGTTACAATTGAAGAAAATATTATAGATAAAATAATAACTTTAAGTGAAAAATATATTCATGATAGAAATCAACCTGATAAATCAATAGATATTTTAGATGAAGTTTGTTCAAAAACAAGTTTAAAAGAAAATAAAATAAATAAATTATATAATCAATATGTAAAAGAACTACAACAAGTTATAAAACAAAAAAAACAATTCATAAAAACAAATCAATTCACAAAAGCTAAAAATATAAAAAACAAAGAATGTGAATTAACAGATAAAATAAATAATATAGAATTACAACTATGTAAAAATAATAAAAAACAAGTTACAATAAATGATGTAGCAACAGTGATATACTCAAAAACAAAAATACCTATTTATGAAATAACTAATGACATAAAAACATTTAATAAAATAAATAATAATTTAGGAAAAAAAATAATAGGACAAGAACAAGCAATTAAAGAATTAATAAATATATCAAAAAAACTAAAGTTAGGATACAAAGATGATGACAAACCATATTCATTATTATTTGTAGGTCCATCTGGAGTAGGTAAAACAGAATTAGCTAAACAATTTGGAAATATTTTAGTTGGAAATAATATAATCAAATTAGATATGTCTGAATTTCAAGAAAGTCATTCAATATCTAAATTTATTGGTTCACCACCAGGTTATATAGGATATAACGATAATAAGAATATACTAGAAGAAATAAAAAATAAACCATTTACAGTTTTAATTTTAGATGAAATAGAAAGCGCTAATAAAACAATTATAAATTTACTATATCAAATTCTAGATGAAGGTCATATAAAAAACTCAAAAGGTAAAGATATATATTTCAACAACACAATAATAATTATGACTTCAAATGTTGGATACCACACAAATAGTGTTGGTTTTAATAACACTAAAAATTCTAAATTAAAAGAACACTTCCCAATACCATTTATAAACAGAATTGATAATATAATAAATTTTAATACATTAACAAAAGAAAATATAGAAAATATAATTTCTAATAAAATAACACAATTAATTAATAAATATAAACAAAAAAACATCAAAATAAAAATTAATAAAGAAACAATAGAAGAAATAATTAAATCATCACAATTCCAAGAATTTGGAGCTAGAAAAATAAACAAAATAATTAAAAATAAAATAGAAGATTTCATCATTGATGAAATAATTGAAAATAAAAAAGAAATAAAATTAAAAAAAGAAATTTTAACTACTTAAATACAAGTAGTTTTTTTATTAAACATTGACTTATACTTAAAAATATAATAAAATATTTATAGAATAAAGAAGGTGTTTAAAGTGAATAAAACAAAAGTAATAGCAACTGTAGGTCCAGTTACAAGTAATAAAGAAATGCTAAAAAAATTAATGAAAAATGGTGTTGATGTATTTAGAATAAATACCAGCCATGGTAATCAAGAATTTTGTAAAGAAATAATAGAAAAAGTTGAAGAATTAAACAATGAACTTAAAACCAATGTAGCAATTATGCTAGATTTAAAAGGACCACTAATACGAACAGGTAAATTTGAAAATAAACAAGCTTTTTATAAAGAAACTGAAAAAATTAGAATTTACAACACACCAGTATTAGGTGATCAAACAAAATTTAGTGTTGATTATGAAAAATTAACAGAATTACCACTAAATCAAATAATAAAAGCAGATGACGGTAAAGTAGAATTTATAGTTTTAGAAAAAGGAGAAAACTTCTTACTTTGTGAAACGATAAAAGGAGGATTCTTATCAGATTATAAAAGTATTAATATTCCAGATTACAAAATAAAAAAAGAATTCCTATCACAAGAAGATAGAGAAACAATTTATTTTGCTAATGAATACAACGTAGATTTTATAGCCCTTTCATTTGTTAGAAGTACAGATGATGTTTTAGATGTAAGTGACTTATTAATTAATTTAAAAAATGATCACTTAGGAATAATTTCAAAAATTGAAAATACATGGGCTTTAGATGAAATAGATAAAATTATTAAAGTATCAGACGGAATTATGGTAGCACGTGGCGATTTAGGTGTTGAATTACCAGTAGAAAAAATACCAGGAATTCAAAAAAACATCATTAAAAAATGTCATAAAGCAGGAAAGATAAGTATAGTAGCAACAGAATTATTAAGTAATATGACTGAAACAAACTATCCAACAAGAGCTGAAGTTAGTGATATAGCTAATGCCATATTAGATGGTACAGATGCCGTTATGCTATCAGGAGAAACAACAATAGGAAAATACCCGCTAGAAGCACTACAAACAATGGAAAGAATAATTAAATCAGCAGAATTAGATATAGATTATGAACACCTTCAAGAAACAGCTTTAAAAACAGAAGAAATAACTACTACTGGTAGTATTGCTTATGCAGCCGCTAACTGTGCTAGCAACTTAAAATGCAAAGCAATATTTACCCCAACAAATAGCGGAGCAACAGCAAAAAAAATCTCAAGATTTAGACCAAACTGTCCCATAATAGCAATTAGTCCAGATGAAAAAACAGTAAAATCATTAGCACTAAATTTCGGAGTATGTGCTTACTTAATTAATGAATTAAAAACAATCGATTCAATAATAGAAAAAAGCAAAAAATTCTCAACAACATTCCTAAATTTAAAACAAGGTGATAAAATACTAATTACAGGTGGCTATCCATTTAAAAAAATAAAATACACTAATTTTATGCAAATAGACGAAATATAAAGGGTGATAATATGTATAGTTTAGGAGAACATTTTAATATACTTCAAGATAAAAGTGTTAATCAAGAGTGCATTTTTAAAGGTACAAACTTTAGATTTACAATTTTATCAAAAGGATTAATAAGAATAGAATACAATCAAAATGGTAATTTCAATGATGACTTAACTAAAATAGTTATAAACAGAAATTTTAAAAAACCAGAATTCAGTGTTAAAGAAGATAAAAACTTCTTAGAAATCACAACTGATAATTTTGTTTTAAATTACCAAAAAGAACAAGATATAACAAAATCAAAATTTCTAAAAATAAAAATAGGTAATACAGATAATTACTGGATGTATAATCACATCGAAGCAAAAAACTATCCAACTTTTACAGATTTAAAAAATAAAACAAAAAGTTTATATTCATTAGATGGATTTGTTACTATTGATGATTCTAAAACAGAATTATTAGAAGAAAACGGAATGTACCACAAAAGAGAAACAAATGGTATCGATATATATTTATTTGTCTATAATAAAGATTTTCACAGTTGTTTATATGATTATTATACCTTAACAGGATTTCCACCTTTAGTTCCCAGATTTACATTTGGAAATTGGTGGAGTAAAAATGAAACATATAATGACATAGAACTAAAACAACTAATAGATAATTTCGAAGCTAATAAAATACCATTATCAGTAATATTATTAGATAAAGATTGGCACGTTAGAAAAATAGATAAAAAAAATCCTTTAAAAACAGGATTTACATTTAATAAAGAATTATTCCATTCCCCAATTGATATGATTAATTATATGCACCAAAAAAATCTAAGAGTAGGCTTAAGTGTTAATCCTACTGAAGGATTTCACGACATAGATGAATATTATGAAAAAGCTAAAGAACATTTAGAAGTTGATGAAAATAATGTAATACCTTATAATGTTTTAAATCCGAAATGGGTTGATGTTTATTTAAAATTATTCATACATCCACTTGATGCTTTAGGAATAGATTTTTATTTTATTGATGTAGAAGATAATAGTGATAAAACCTTTTTACTAAAAAATTATCACTTTCAAGACATGAATAGAAATTATAAAAGAAGACCAATGATTATGGGATATTACTCAGATACACTACAACACAAATACCCAGTTACATATGTTGGAAAAAGTGTAGTTAGTTGGGATTCACTAAAAGAAATACCTTTTATAAATATGAATGCTACTAATTTAGGAAACTGCTATTATACTCATGATATCGGAGGATATTATAAAGGTTCAGAAGATAATGAATTATATATTAGATACGTTCAATTAGGAGTATTCTCTCCGATATTAAAGTTCGGTTCAGATAGAAGTAAATACTACAAAAGAGAACCTTGGAGATGGAGTATAAAAACATTTACAATAGCTAGAGATTATTTAACATTAAGACATAAATTAATCCCATATTTGTACAATGAAGCTTTTAATTATCACAAACATGGAAAACCTTTAGTAACACCACTTTTTTATACAAATCCAGAAATGTATGACGATCCAATTTATAAAAATGAGTATTACTTTGGTTCACAATTATTTATAACACCAATTATTAAGAAAAAAGACCATGTTATGGATAGAGTAGTGCATAGATTTTATTTACCACACGGATTATGGTACGACTTCTTTACAGGTAAAAAATTCCTAGGAAATAATACCTATACTTCCTTTTTTAAAGATCAAAACTATCCTGTATTTGCCCAAGCTGGAAGTATAATACCACTTGCAATAGATACAGAAACAAATCCAGTTAATCCTCCAAAAAACTTAGAAATTCAATTCTTTCCAGGAAAAAATAATGAAATTACTTTCTATGAAGATGATGGAGTTTCAAGCCTTTATAAAAAAGGATTTTTCTTAAAAACAAAAATAGATTACAACTACTTACCAAATAACTATACCGTAATCTTAAAAGCCCTAGATGGGAAAAGAGGAATTATACCAGATAAAAGAAATTATAAACTAGTATTTAGAAATGTAAAAAAAGCTAGTGATGTAATAATTTATGAAGGAAAACATAAAATAGAAGGCATTAGTTACGTTGAAGGTAATAACTTCGTAGTCGAAGTAAAAGAAGTAAGTACAATAGAACAATTAACAGTAAATTGTAAGGGTAAAGACATAGAAATAGATGCAACTAGAGTTATTAATGAGGATATAAAAGAAATTCTAGGAGATTTACAAATAGAAACATTAATGAAAGAAAAAATAGATGCCATTATATTTAGTGATTTACCAATCAAGAAAAAAAGAATAGAAATTAGAAAACTTCAAAGACAAAAATTAGAAGGAAAATTCGTTAAACTATTCTTAAACTTATTGGAATATATTGGACAAATTTAAAACTATCGAAAGATAGTTTTTTTCAATAAAAAAACATCAGTTGATGTTTAAATAAATTATTAATGAACCACTAAATAAAACAATAAATGAAACAATCATTAATAATAAAATTTTAGAATAACCAAAAGGAGTAATCATTTTATTTTTATCTAATTTAGTTATAATTGGATGTAATCTAAAAAAATAAGTAGCTATCGAAAAAATCATTGCAATAACAGCACCAATCTTCATCTCATCATTACCAACTATTAAAATAGCGCCTAATAAAAAGATAAATATTAGCTTAGTACCAGCAACCCAATTAACCATATACTTAGTAAATAAATTACTATTTTCATCCTTTTTAGCTAAATGATAATTGTTAAAAATAGCAACACCATTACCTAAAGTTGAATCAGGAAAAAAATACAAAATAATAACATTTGATAATTCCATCCCCATAAATATTAAAATTGCAATATCTAAGATATTCATACTATCACCATAATAATTATAGCACAAAAAAAGTCTAATGACATTACTTATTAAACTTTTTATAATTTTTATCTAAAACTTTTTTCATATTATTATAATATACTTCATCGTAAGGAACAAACAAATAAGCTTCATCATCAAACTCTTTACAATTATATTTGTCTTCCCCAAAATATTCTAAAGCATTTTTATCAACATAAGCAGGGTAGGCATTATTATCTTCAAAAATATAAAATTTATCTGCAAAAGAAACACCATTCTCATTTAAAATATAATAAGTAAAATCACTTATATAACATTTCTTAATATAAGCTCTTATATCTTCTTTATTATCATAAATTTCCTTAAAATACTTATTAAAATTATTATTAGTTAATCCATTTTCATAACACCAGCGAATATATATAGCAATATGATTTAAAGCACACAACTCATCAATGTCAAACTTTTTTTCTGTTATTTTATCTAAATGAGTGTATCCAGAATCAATAATATTACTGAAATATATATCAAAAGCATTCATACGTTTCAAATCAATAACCGGACTAACATTAGGCATTAAACTAAATAATGATTCAGCACCATATTCTAATTTATGATTCATCTCATTTTCATACAAAGGAAATACTTGATAAAAATTAACTAAATTATCATCATCCAATTTACACTCAAAACTCTCACTACTAACCATTTGCGGATCAGTAAGAATAATCCCATTTAATTCAGTGTCCTCACTAAAAGAATTCCCAGCAGGTATAGTGTGAAAACACCCAATCCAAGTATTATTTTCTAAAGGTAAGCGAGCTAAAGATTTTAACCATCTCAAAGGCCAATACCATTTTTCCTCACTATTATTTACTTGCCAAGTAGCAGGTAAATAAATAACTAATTCAGCTCTTTTTAAATTATACTCAGTAATTTCTAAAGGAACATTCATTTCGTAAGCACCCATACCACAAGTAACTAAAGTATAAAAATTTCTTTCTTTGGTAGGATTGATAACAAATATATCAACATGTATATCAAAAGACATAATCTCATGCATTACATTATCATATTTACCAAAATGTTTTTCAATATGATTCTCAACTAATTTTAAATAATCCTCACTATAAAGTTGTAACCCAACATCTTTTTTAGGATTTAAAGAACTATTTATAGCTTCTCTTAAAGCTTTAATCTCATTAACTAATTTATTATTAAGATCTAAATTATTAGTTTTATCTAATGTAGCTAAAGCTTTTTTCTCTTTAAAAGAATAATATAAATATAAAGCTAAAGTATAATAATATAAACCATCTTTATTTTTAACTTTTTTAATATACTTAATTGCATTCTTTAAATCATTATTATTTCTATAATTTTTAGCTACTAAATAATAACTACTATCACTTTTATTTTTTAAAATCTCTTTTATTTCATCCATATAAATCACCACCACAATTATAACACATTATGTGTTATAATAATATAGGTGAGAATATGAAATACATTATTATATATCTAATAATTATAAATATAATAAGCAACTTATTATTTTTTATAGACAAGAAAAAAGCTATTAAAAACAAAAGAAGAATAAGTGAAAAAACATTTATGATACTAAGTGTATTAGGTGGTGGCGTTGGTATAATTCTAGGAATGAAGACTTATAGACATAAAACTTTAAAAAACAAATTCAAATATGGGATTCCCCTAATTATAATATTACAAATGGTAATAGTTCTTTTATTTAAATTTAACTAATAAAATTAAATAAGAGGTGAATACTATCAAAATAAATTACCATTTATTAAGTTGTATTATTTTAATAAGCATTATAGGAATTATTATGGTTTACTCCTCATCATATATTTGGGCAGAATATAAATTTGATGACCCTTTTAAATTTATAAAAAATCAAGGATTATTTCTAATTATAGGAATTATTTTAATGCTTATAATAAGCAAAATAAATTATAATATATACCAAAAAAATAGCAAACTAATATTAATTACTTGTCTAATTCTTTTAATACTTGTTTTAATACCAGGAATAGGAACAATTAGAAACGGTTCAAGAAGTTGGTTTGGAATAGGTTCCCTAGGAATACAACCCAGTGAATTTGCCAAACTAGGAATGATTATTTTTACAGCTAACTATTTATCAAAAAAAGATAAAATAAAAAACTTTAAACAAGCACTTCCTATTATATTATTAACTATTTTAATATTTGGACTTATAATGCTTCAACCAGATTTTGGAACAGGTTCAATAATTTTAATGAGTATCATAGCCATGTTATTTATAGCAGGATTAGATATAAAATATTTTATTAGAATGGCTATTCTAGGACTAATAGCAGTAGTAGGGCTAATAGTAACAGCCCCTTATAGATTAGAAAGAATACTATCTTATTTAAATCCTTGGCAAGATCCTTTAGGTTCAGGATTTCAAATAATTCAAAGCTTATACGCTATCGGACCAGGAGGATTATTTGGCTTTGGATTAGGAAATTCAAGACAAAAACACTTTTACCTACCAGAACCTCAAACAGATTTTATATTTTCTATAATATGCGAAGAATTAGGCTTTTTAGGAGCTCTAACAGTTATTGTTTTATTCGCAATAATTTGTATAATAGGTTTTAATATATCACGAAAACAAGAAAATAAATTTGCCAAACTACTATCATTTGGAATTATATTTCAATTAACTTTCCAAGCCATTTTAAACCTAATGGTTGTAGTAGGTTTAATTCCAGTCACAGGCGTTACACTACCATTTTTATCCTATGGTGGTTCATCTTTACTAATAACACTTTGCAGTATGGGAATAGTTTTAAATATAAGTAGAAAGTGATTAAAATATTTCTTCAAATATCAAAACAGTACAAAAAAGAATTAAATAGTAAATTAAAATAACGCTTAGTATTTATTTTCAGTAATAAAAAGAAAGGAGTTATATGAAAAGAAAA
>CAYJEL010000004.1:0-18147 GCA_964369245.1 uncultured Muribaculaceae bacterium | reverse complement strand
AAAAAATAATAAAAACAGAAATTGATGTAGTAAATAATAAAGTTGGTATATTAAGAGTTGGAAAACTTAATTATATATCACTTACTGATTTGGCAAAATATCAAAATTCAACTGATCCATCTTTTACAATTAAAAACTGGTTAAGAAGAATTACTACTATAGATTATGTAGGTTTGTGGGAAAGAATAAACAATGATGATTTTAATTTGGTCGAATTCGACCAAATTAAAACAGAGTATGGTAAAAATTCATTTGCAATGTCACCAACACAATGGATAAAAAGAACTAATGCTGTAGGTTTTGTATCTAAGGGAGGGAAATATAGTATAGGAACTTTTGCGCATCCTGACATCGCATTTGAGTTCGCAAGTTGGCTTAGTCCAGAATTTAAGCTGTATTTGATAACTGAATTTGAGAGATTGAAATCCAATGAAGCTTTTAATGAAAAAATAGATTGGGAAGCAAATAGAATACTGTCAAAATTAAATTATGTAGTACATACTGATGCGATAAAAACATTTATCGTTCCAACGCTCACCGAAAAACAAAAGAAGTTTGTATATGCAAATGAAGCAGATGTATTAAATGTAGCTTTATTTGGTATGACAGCTAAGGAATGGCGAGAATCTAATCCGGAAATTTCATACAAAGGAAATATCAAAGATTATACAGATATTTTACATTTAGTCATTTTAAATAATCTACAAAATACTAATGCAGAAATGATTGAAGCAAAAGTACCACAAAAAGAAAGACTTATCAGATTAAATAATTCAGCTAAAAGACAAATGTGTGTTTTAAAAGACAATAAAAATATTAAAGAGTTAGAAGTATTACAGAAGCAGGTGAATGAAAGTAATATGTTAACTGAAATTTAATCTATGGAATTAACAAAAAATGCATGAATTATAATAGAATAATCAAAGTTTACTTTGATTTTTTATTATAACAATTTTAAAATATAAATAAAAAATGATATAATAATTAAAGAGGTGTAAAAGTATGAAAAAAATTTTAAGATTAATTTTTCCAAGAGGCATAATTATAACTATTTCTATAATTATTCAAGCATTATTTTGGATTTCAGTCCTATCGATATTTAAAGATTATAGTTTTTTCCTAATTACAGCAATGAGCCTATTAACGTTTTTTTGTGTTATTCATATTTTAATAAAAGATATATATCCAGAACAAAAAATTGCCTGGATTATATTTATGACATTGTTTCCAATAGCTGGTGGGATATTTTTTGTATTTTATGGTAGCCACAAAATGGATAAAAAGACTAAAAAATTATTAAATAATATAAATGAAAAAATAAAAGAATGCACATCAGAGTTAAAAAATGTAAATATTAGCAATTCAAATGATAGCAATTTTTTAAGACAATCTGAATACTTAAAAAACATTGCTAATGCTCAAATATATAAAAATACCAAAGTAGATTACTATAAGGTTGGCGAAGAAATGCACGAATCCCTACTTGAAGAATTAAAAAAAGCTACAAAGTTTATCTTTATTGAATCATTCATTATTGAAAAAGGTAAAATGTGGGATTCAATAGAAGAAATTTTAATAAAAAAAGCTGCTGAAGGAGTAGATGTACGAGTTTTATACGATGATATAGGCTGCTTATTTACTTTACCAAGTAATTATCCAAAAAAACTACATAAAAAAAATATCAAATGTATAAAGTTCAATAAAGTAAATCACTTTATAAACTCTAATTTTAATAATAGAGATCACAGAAAGATATGTGTAATAGATGGAAATTTTGGTTTTAATGGTGGGATTAATTTAGCTGATGAATATATAAATCAAAAAATTATTTATGGACATTGGAAAGATACAGCAATCATGTTAGAAGGAGAAGCTGTATTTGGGTTAACATTAATGTTTTTGTCAATGTGGAATCTGCAAACAGGAATAATAGAAGATTACAACCAATATAAACCAAACATCAAATCATCATCAGATGGAACTTTTATACCATATTCAGACACTCCTCTTGATGATGAATCAGTAGGTGAGAGTGTTTATATGAATATCTTAAATACAGCAAACAGCTATGTCTATATTACATCCCCTTATCTAATTATCACAAAAGAAATGATGACAGCACTCATGAATGCAGCAAAATCAAATATAGATGTAAGAATAATATTACCAGGTATACCTGATAAAAAAATAGTTCAATTTATATCACGTTCATATTATGAAAGTTTAATAAAAGCTGGAATTAAAATATACGAATATACACCAGGATTTATTCACTCAAAAATGTTTATATCTGATGATACTACAGCTGTTGTAGGAACAATTAATCTCGATTATAGAAGCCTAGATTTACACTACGAATGTGGAACACTAATTTACAAATCAAAAATAATAAAACAAATAAAAACAGATTTCTTAAATACTCAAAAAAAATGTAAAGAAATAACTTACAAAGATGTAAAAATAAATAATAAATATGGTATATTTAAATACATTTTACTTGGAGTGTTAAGAGCATTCTCAACACTATTATAAAAAAAGGAGAAAAAATGAACGAAATAAAATGCCCAAATTGTGGCGAAAAATTCACAGTAAATGAAACAGATTACTTAAATATCGTTAATCAAATAAAAACAGAAGAATTCAATAAAGAAATACATTCACGATTACAATTATTACAAAAAGAAAAAGAAAACGAAATAAAATTATTAAAAAATAATTACCACAATGATTTAGAAAAAAAAGCAAATGAATCAAAACTAGAAATAGAAACATTAAAATCAAAATTAATACTAGAAGAAACTAAATCACAATCAGAAATAAATAATAAACTAAGTGAATCAAAACTAGAAATAGAAAAATTAAAAGCAATTATATCAAACAATGAAAATGAAAAAACACTAATTTTAAAAGAACAAGAAATTAAAAGAAAAGACAAATCAAATGAATTAGAACAAATTATAAATAATTTAAAAACAGAAATTAATAGTTCAAAAATAAACACAGAATTACAATTAAAAAATATAAAAGAAAACTATGAAACAAAAATAAAAGAAAAAGAAGAAACAATAAATTACTACAAAGATTTAAAAACTAAATTATCAACAAAAATGCTCGGAGAAACACTAGAAAAACATTGCGAGATAGAATTTAATCGATTAAGAGCAACAGGCTTTCAAAAAGCTTACTTTGAAAAAGACAATGATTCTAAAACAGGTAGCAAAGGTGATTATATCTTTAAAGAAAGCACAGATGAAGGAATCGAGTTTATTTCAATTATGTTTGAAATGAAAAATGAAATGGACACAACACAAACTAAAAAAAGAAATATAGATTTCTTAAAAGAATTAGATAAAGATAGAAATGAAAAAAATTGTGAATATGCTATTTTAGTATCACTATTAGAAAGTGATGATGAACTATACAATACCGGAATAGTAGACTGCTCTCATATATACCCTAAAATGTATGTAATAAGACCACAATTTTTTATTCCAATAATAACACTTTTAAGAAATGCTGCCTTAAAATCAGTTGATTATAAAAACCAATTACAAGAATTAAAAAATCAAAATATCGATATATCAAACTTCGAAAATGAAATGAATGATTTCAAAGATAAGTTCAGTCGTAATTACAATTTAGCTAGTGAAAAATTTAAAACTGCAATTAAAGAAATTGATGAAACCATAAAACATCTAGAAAAAACAAAACAAAACTTACTATCAAGTGAAAATAACTTAAGATTAGCTAATGATAAAGCACAAGATTTATCAATTAAAAAAATAACAAAAAACAATCCAACAATGAAAGAAAAATTCGAAAATTTAAAAGAAAGTCAAAAAAATGACTAACATAGATCTACACATTCACAGTAATATCTCAGACGGAACTTTATCAGGAAAACAAATTATAGATGAAGCTGTTAAAAACAATGTAAAAACAATCTCGATTACCGATCACGATATAATTGATGTTTATACAAATGATTTTTTTAAATATGCTAAAAAAAACAGCATTAAAATAATTCCTGGTGTAGAAATATCAACAAAATTAAACAAAGTAAGCATTCATATTTTAGGATATAATATTGATTTAAATAATCAACTTCTTAAAGAACAATTAAAAATTTTAAGAGAATCAAGAATTATATATCTAAAAGAAGTAACTGAAAAATTAAAAGAATTTGATTTGATAGTAAATGAAAATGAATTAAAAAAACTAAAAACAATTACTAAAGCTCATATAGCAATTGATGTTGTAAATAATAAATTAAATGAAAAAGCACTTAAAAAATTATACAGCTACATACCTAATAAAGATGAATTTATAGAAACAATGCTAAATAAAGGGTGTAAAGCATTTATTTTAAGAAATACATTAACTCCAAAACAAGCTAGTGATTTAATAAAACAAGCAAGTGGTAAAGTAGTTATAGCTCATCCAATAGTCTACAACATAAAAGATAAACTAACAAAAGAAGAAATAAAAAATATTATAAAAGATATTAAAGCTGATGGAATAGAATCTAATTATATTTATGTAAAAGATGAAACAATCCATAACAAAATAGATACATGGAATAATATAGCTAATGAATTAAAATTAATGAAAACAATAGGTTCTGATTACCACAATTCTAATGATAAACATCCATTAATTGGATTTGAAAACTATAACTTAGAATTCGATTATAATATAAAAGATTTAAAAATACTTTAATAAGTATTTTTTTATTTGTAGACATAATGTATAATTAAAATAAGGAGTATTATTATGAATTATAAAAAAGAATACAACAAATTTTTAACCTCACATATTTTAGACGTAGCTTCTAATAAAATAATCGATACAGCATTTTTAACTATATTTGCTATATATTTAGGATTTTCTGATTACATAATATCTATATTTACAATCTTCTTCACCATAAGCACAATTTTCCAATGCTTAAGTGGACCAATATTTAATAAAATAGGCCAATCAAAAAAAGTAGTAATGACTAATTATATCATTTATAGAACAACACCACTCTTATATTTATTAATACCATTTATAACAAGTGACATAAATATCCAAATAACTATTTTTTACATACTAGCTTTCATATATGCTTTTACAGGTCAAATAGGGTACATACTAATAGTAAATTGGTATATGAATTTAATAAAAAAAGAAGATAGATTAAACTATACAACTAAAAGAATGCTTTTTAGAAACATAATAGTTATGTCATTTACTTTGTTAAGTGGATTTATATTAGAATATTACAAAAATAACAATCAAATAACAGCATTTATTATATTATTTGCAGTAGCTTTAATAATCTCACTAACAGATATAATGATTAAATTAAATACATATAAACCAGAAATAAAATCAAAAGAAATAACATTTAAAAATAACTTCTCATTACCATTTAAAGATAAAAAATATAAAAGTATATTATTTTATGCCTCTTTGATAACACTTTCTTTAGGATTTGGAACAATATACACAAATATATATTTATTGAAATACTTAAACATAAACTACATATATTTTAATATTTTACTACTAATATCATATATTTTTGGAGCATTGTTTAGTTATTATCTATCACGTAAAATGAAAAAAAGAAATTGGAATTTAATTTTAAAAATAATAACTTTACTTTTCGCAATAGCATACTTTTCGTTATTTATAAATGAATCAATAATTATCTTACCACTTATTTATATATTACTAGGAACAGCAAATGCTTATTATGATATCTATAATGCAGTAGCACTATACGAAGAAGCAAAAATAGGATATCAAACATCATATATAACATTCGTTAAATTCATAACTGGAATAGTGGCTATTATAATACCTTTTATAACATACTATTTATTTGAACATAACAACATAAATATTAAATGTTCATTTTTAATAGCAGCAACAATATTCACCCTAACTTTAATATTATTAATTAAAAAATATGGTATAATAACTAAGGAAAAGAGGTAAAATATGGAAAAATATATTCCATCAGGAATTTGTGCAAGAGAAATAAATTATGAAATAAAAGATAATAAAGTATATAATGTATCTTATATAGGTGGTTGTAATGGAAATTTACAAGCTATATCTAAATTAATAGATGGTAAAAAAATAAATGAAGTTATTGATTTACTAGAAGGTATTGATTGCAATGGAAGAAAAACATCATGTGCAGATCAATTAGTTCAAGCATTAAAAAATCATATAAATAATTAAACAAGTATTTTATAATCTAAAGGGAGGAAATATAATGAAATTTTTAAAAGGTTTAATGACTTGTTCATTAGTATTATTACTAACAGGATGTATTGGAATGTCAAAAGTTGAATATACAGAAATGGAGTTAAATTCAGTTTATCTAAACCAACACGAAGATAAATATCGTAATATATATGAAGATAATAGTATTCAAATTTTTGAAGAACGTTATTTCAATGGAGTGTTAAGGGAAGTAGAATTTTTTGCTTACTACATTGATGCAACAGAAGAAGAATTAAAACAAGAAACATTAGATAAAGGACAAGAAATATTTGATAAAATATATCAAAAATCTAAATTTGAAATTACAGAAAACGGTGATAAAGTTGTAGTTAAAATATATCCAATAGATATAATAACTAAAACATTAGCTGATGAAAATATTTATTCAACAGTTTATGAAGAAGCATATAACGAAGCAACTAGTTTAGATGAAGTTGAAGATTTATATTTTAATAAAATGTTAGACTTATTAAATAACAACATCAACTCTATTAATTATTTAGAACCAGTCGAAATTGAAATAGAAGTAACTAATACATCAGGTTATTATGAAATAAGTGATGACTATACAGAAAAAATCGATACATATATAATTGCATACTAAAAGAAGTTAAAACTTCTTTTTTTGTGATACAATATAAAAAGAGGTGTTAAATGACTAAAATAATTTATTATAAAAATAAAACAAAATATTTAGATTTAATTAAAAATAACTTATTAAATAATAACTTAGTAATATTTCCAACCGAAACAGTCTATGGAATAGGAGCTAATGCTTTAAGTAAAGAAGCAGTAAACAAAATATTTAAAGCAAAAGGAAGACAAACAGATAACCCATTAATAGTTCATATAAGTAATTTTGATATGCTTAAAAATATAACCACAGATATAAATGAAATTGAACAAAAATTAATAGATGCATTTATGCCAGGACCATTTACTTTAATATTAAAAAAAACAAATAAAATTCCCACTAATGTTAGTGCCAATCTAGATACAGTAGGAATTAGATTTCCAGATAATGAAATAGCTAGAAAAATAATAGAGTACACCAATATTCCCATAGCAGCCCCAAGTGCTAATATATCAAGTAAACCAAGTGGAACTAACATCAAAGATATAAAAAAAGAATTCAAAAATAAAGTAAATATAATAGTTGATGGAGGACCTTCTAAAATAGGAATCGAATCAACTGTAGTAAAAGTAATAGATGATATTCCAACCATATTAAGACCAGGTAAAATAACGCCTGAAGATATAAAAGAAGTAATAGGAATAGTTAAAATAGATGATAACATTTATAAAAAAGCAACAGGTATAGTAGCAAGTCCAGGAATGAAATATAAACACTATGCCCCAGATGCAAAATGTATTTTGATTTATAATGAAGACAATAACAAACTAATAAAACTAATAGATAAGCATAAAAATAAAAAAACAATAATCATAGGTTGTGAAGAAAATAAAAAAATCTTTAAAAATTACTTAAGTTATGGCAATAAAAACAATTTAGACAAAATTTCACACAATATATTTCACCTATTAAGAAAAGCAGATAAAAAAAATATCGATTTAATTATTATTGAAGGTGTTAAAAAAGAAGGGTTAGGTATAGCTATTATGAATAGATTAATCAGAACTTGTAATTATAATTATATAGAAAAATAAAAAAATAACTGATATAATAAAGAAGGGGATTAAAATGAGAAAAATAATAGTATATATAGCACAAAGTTTAGACGGTTATATAGCAAAAAAAGACTTATCGATTGATTGGCTTCAAGGAGAAACAGAAGATAATACTATGACTTCATTTAATGAATTTTATAGTACTATAGATACAGTTATTCTAGGTTACAACACATATAACCAAATAGTAAATGAACTAGCAAAAGACAATTGGCCATATCAAGATAAAATAACATATGTAATAACAAATAAAGAAATAAAAGAAACTTCAAACATTAAAAAATCTAACAACTTAAAACTACTATTAGAAAATTTAAAACAACAACAAGGAAAAAACATTTGGATTTGTGGTGGAGCATCAATTGTAAATCAAGCAAAAGAATTAAATATGATTGATGAATACACAATATCTGTAATACCAATATTACTCGGTGATGGAATAAAATTATTTGATAAATCTAATATTACAACAAAATTAAAATTAAAAAATACAAATACTTACAACGGAATAGTTGATCTAAATTATATAAAAGGAGAATAATATGGACGCAATAACAATGATAAAAGAAAGAAGAAGTATCAGAAAATATAAAAATGAAATAGTACCTAAAGAAATAATGGAAAGTATTATAGATGCAGCTAGATTTGCCCCATCTTGGGCTAATGCTCAAATATCTAGATACACAATAGTAACAGATGAAACAATCATAAAAAAAATATCTGAAACAGGAGTAAATAATTTTGCTTATAATATGAAAACATTAGAAAATACTAATAACTTAGTAGTGTTAAGTTATGTTAAAGGTAAATCAGGAATTTTAAAAACATCAAATGATTATGCAACAAACAAAAAAGACAAATGGGAAATGTTTGATGCTGGAATTGCTTGCCAAACATTCTGTTTAGCAGCTTTCGAAAAACAAATAGGAACATGTATTTTTGGTATGATTGACGATGAAGTAATAGCTAAATTAATCAATTTACCACAAGACCAAACAGTTGCTGCAGTAATAACATATGGATTTATCGATGAAGAAGCAAAAACTCCAAATCATAAAGAAGTATCAGAAATAACACGTTTTATATAAAAAAAGACTTAAACACCAAAATGTTTAGTTTTTTTTAAAAGAAAAAATCTTCTCAGTAAACAATATAACATTGCTTAAAAATAAAGAATATTATATAATTTAATTGGTGATTAAAATGGATGAAAAAATAGAAAAAGAAAATATAATTAAAAAAGATAATTTAACAAGAAAAATTATTGTAATTATTACTGCTATAATCCTAACACTTATAATAATTCTAACTTCAATTTCAAAAAGTTACTTTCAAACCAGTAATTTTATAAATAGTTTTTATAAATTCTCATTATTATCACAAGATAAAACAGGAATAAATATAACAGAAAACTTAATTATTATTTATGATGGATATGAAGAAATATATATAGATAGTATAATAAATAATTACAAACAACAAGGATTTATAGAAAACAATAATATTTTAACATACCAAAATACCCAAATAAAAATAAAAAGCTACAACAAACAATTATTAGATAAAAAATACACTTTAATAAAAATAGAAGTAGGTGAGATAAGTGAGAATTGATAAAGAATTAGTTAATAGAAATTTAGTTACAACGAGAAGCAAAGCTCAGGAACTTATAAGAAATGGCCATGTTTTATGTAATAATAAAAAAATAAAAAAAGAAAGCTTTCAAGTAAAAGAAGAAGATATTTTAGAAATTTTAAAAAACAATACATTAAAATATGTTTCAAGAGGTGGTTTGAAATTAGAAAAAGCAATTAAATCTTTTAATTTAAATTTTGAAAATAAAAATATAATGGATATAGGTTCTTCAACTGGAGGGTTCACGGATTGTGCTCTAAAAAATAAAGCTAATTCAGTCCTAGCTATAGATGTAGGAACCAATCTTTTAGATCCAACTTTAAGGAATAATAAAAAAATAACTTTATTAGAACAAACAAATTTTAAAACTCTAGAAAATAACCATTTTGAAAATATCGATTATATAGTAGCAGATGTATCATTTATCTCACTTAAACTATTAATCGATAAGATTTATAGTGAAGATGTAAATACAGAATTAATATTTTTAATAAAACCACAATTTGAGTGCGGCAAAGAAATAGCAGATAAATATAAAGGTATAATCTTAAATAAAAAAATACATTTAGATATATTAAATAATTTAACTAATTATTTTAAAGAAAAAGAATATAACTTACAAAACATAACTAATTCACCTATTAAAGGTGGAAATGGAAATATAGAGTATATATCTCATTTTAATAAAAATAAACCAACTAAATACTTTAATTTTGAAACAATAATAGAAAATGCATTCAAATAAAATTGACTTAACTAAAATTAATTGATAATATATAAACAGGTGAGAGAAATGAAAGACAAAACATTATTAATTATGGCCGCTGGAATGGGAAGCCGTTTCGGAGGGTTAAAACAAATAGAACCAATGGGACCAAATAATGAATTTTTAATAGATTATTCAATATACGATGCTGTACAAGAAGGATTTAATAAAGTAGTATTTATTATTAAAGAAGAAAACTTTAAAGTTTTTAAAGAAACAATCGGAAGTAGAGTAGAAAAACATGTTAGAACTGAATATGTTTTTCAAGATATAAATAATGTTCCAGAAAACACAAAAATCCCAGAAAGCAGAATAAAACCATGGGGAACATCACATGCAATATTGTGTGCTAAAGATATTGTAAAGGAACCATTTGCTATTATTAATGCTGATGATTTTTATGGAAGAGATGGATATAAAGTACTATCACATTTCCTAGATAATGCAAATAATAACGAAATATGTGTAATAGGATATCATGTAAACAATACACTATCAGAACATGGAGCAGTTAAAAGAGCAGTTTGTAAAACAAAAGAAGGTATACTAGAAAATCTAATTGAAAGTTCAATAATTAAAGAAAATAACATCATAACAGCATCACCATTAAATGGAGATACTGAAATGACTTTAAAAGAAAATGATTTAGTAGCAGTAAACTTATTTGGATGTACACCAATATTATTTGACTATTTAGAAAAAGAATCAAAAATATTCTTTGAAACAGCAGATTTAGAAAAAGATGAATTTTTAATTCCAGAAACTATCAAAAAATCACAAGAAGAACAAATAACAACAATCAAAGTTCTTCAAACAGAAGCTAAATGGTATGGAATAACTTATCAAGAAGATAAACAAGCTGTAAAAGATGAACTTAAAAAAATGGTAGAAAACAATAATTACCCACAAAATTTATGGAAATAAAAAAAAGAGTCGTAAAAGACTCTTTTTAATCATCAAATTTACAAAGGAGAAAAAAATGGAAAAAAAGATTCAGTTAACATATATTAAAAATAATAAAGAGTATAATATAAAAAATATAATATTAACAAAAGAAATATTACAAACTAGATTTGCTAAATTTATAAAAGAATCAGAAAGAAAAAAAGGATTATTTTTAAAACAAGATAAAGTATATATATATCAAGATTTAAATGATGAAAATATTGGATATAGAATTTATGATGAATTTGCAAATGAATACTTTACAAAAACAGAAGACGCACTATTACTAAGTGAGTTACAAAAAAAACAACCAAATATTACTTTAACACAATTTCCAACAGCTCTATTAACTTTAGATAACAGAATTATAGGTCAAGAAATGATATATTATTCTAATAGAATAACTTTATATGATTTTATGACTGAAAATGAAATTACAGAAGATATACTTGAACAAGTAATAGATATTTTAAAAGAATTGAAAGAAAACAATATATTTTATTTAGATAACCATCCTAAAAATTTTATGATTACAGATAATAAACAATTAAATTTAATTGATTTCGATGATAGTCAAATAAAACTAACAGATAATTTAACTAACCAAAATTTATTGAAAGAAAGTGTTAAATGGATTTTAAACTATTTAATTCAAGATGAAACTATAAATAAAGAAAAATATTTAAAACAAATATAATTGACTTTTACTCCATATTATAATAATATTATAATAGCGGAGGAATTATATGAACAGAAGAGAATTAAATAGAATTAAAAAAAACGCTTTAAGAATATTTGTAGCCACATCACTAACAACATTAGTAGGTGTTGCATCATACCATTTAATAAAACACTCACAATATGAGAACCTACCATCGTTTAAAACAATGATTACAGATGAAAATAATGATTATGGTTTTGATGATGTTTTAAAAGAAAACGATAAAGAAAACATATTAAATGATTTAATAAATTTAGAAAAATATGTTTTACTAAGTGAAGAATTAAAAAAAATAGATTTCCAACTAGATGACGAAACAATTACTTCGATTAAAGAAAATAGTTTAAATAAATCACAACCATCTTTTGAAAATATAACAGAAAAATTATTTTATTTCAACAACACAAAACCAACTGAGCAAGAATCAGTAGAACTGTATAAAGATTATTATCAATTAATTAGTTATATAAATACTCATTCCAAAGAAACTATATTACAATCTGGTGAATTTATAATCAAGTCAGCTTTAAAATCAGCAGTAGGTGGAGAATTAGACGAAATAAGAATACTTCCAGAAAATCAAATAGATATAAAAGACGATCCTTATACTAAGTTATATTATGACGATAGAGAATATAAAATAGAAGGAAAAATTGATGATATTTCAAAAGACCTTTTTGCTATCAGAAAAAATGATGAAAATTTGTCAAACAAAGAAATTTTAAAATATATAAATAATCAAAGAAAAAGTATAGATAAACAATATGAGTATAAAAGTACATTTTTTAATTCTCATGAACTTTTACGAAGCGAGAATTATGATGAAAACAAAAAAAGATAAATATCTTTTTTTTATTGAAAATAATTAAATAAAGTGCTATACTATTTAAACAAAAAAGGGGAATTTATATGTCAAGAATCATAAGTACAAAAGAAATAAATATAACAGTATATGAAATTTTAAAACAAACATGTTGTTCAGCACCCGATGAAATCGTATATGAAAAAGATAACAAAAAAATTACAGGAAGAGAATTACTAAGACGAGTTGATAATTTAGCTAATAATCTTCAAAAAACAGGAATAAAAAAAGGAAAAATAATACCTTTTTACTGTGATGATTTAATAAAGGCACTATACACCTTATATGCAGCTAGTAAAATTGGAGCAGTTGTTAAATTTATCCCAAATGAAGATGATATACAATTGTTAGAAAATATGATAAATCACTATAATAGTAATATAGTGATAGCAGATCAATCTAATTTTGAATATGTTTCAAATTTAAAAAACAAAGATAATATTTCCAATTTAATTATAGTTGAAAAACAAAAATTACCTATTATTGATTCATTACGAGTAACTTCATTTAGAAAGTTGGTTAGAACAAATAAAGAAAAAGATTTACCAATAAGTATATTAAGTCCTAATGATAAAATAATATTAAAAGAAGAATTTATAACAAGCAGACAAATGAATAATAATTTATGTAATTTAAACAATGATCAAGGTATTAATTTTTTTCAAAAAAAATTTACTGATTTTAATGATATTTTAAACCTACATCAAGCTATTTGTACATCAAGTAAATCAATATTTTTAAATAGTGATAGTTATATTGATCTAGAACAAATATTATATAAAATAAAACCAAGATTATTATTTAAAAACAAAATAATATTAAATTATATTTTAAGTTGCAGTAATATATCTCAAGAAGACATTACCAATATAAAATTATTAATGAGCAAAACAAATAAAGAGAAATATTACGAAATAATAAATAAGTTCGATATTCCAGGATTTATATTAACAAATCTAGGAATAGATTTAGGATATTCATTAAAAAAAGTTAATTCAAATTAACTTTTTTTAGTCTTTTATTATAATTACTTAAAATATTTTCACCATAAAAATAATGGATATCATTTAAGTTACTAGAAATATATTCAGAATTAGTGATAACTTCATCTAAATTATCCGAATAAACAGTTTCTATAAACGAATTAGTTTCTTGATCATAAATATAACCTTGGTAATAATAAACACCTAATCTTTTATTCTCTCCAAAATTACTTAAAGTCCAAGTTGATTCACCATCACTACCAATTATTTCATATTCAATAAACGGTTTATTCTTAACACTTAAACTTAATAATTGATCTATGTTAATACTTATATCAATAACTTCATTTTTTTCAATTAATTTAGCTAAATCACTATTATCCTCGCGATAATAAACAACCATACCACTTTTTTTAAACCCATTAATAAGTTCACTCTCACTACTAAAATATTTTCTAATATTATTTTCATTAATATATAAATGAGCATGTGATTCTTTTATGTAACATCGCTGAGTAATAACTTCATCACCGATTTTTATTCCACCGAAACTTATCCCAATTAAACTTCCAATTATAATTAAACTTTTCTTCATACTACTTCCCCCGACAACAATTATAACACTTAATATATTTTATGTATATATTTATTATTAGAATAATAAAAAAACACACTAAACTTAAAAAAATGTGCTATACTAATAAAGTAAAGGAGAGTAATATGACAAAAGTATATTATAAACAAATGAATGAATTAACAGAAAGTGTTAATGATGTAGTACATGAAATGCTACAAAATATGGAATTACCATTCACACAAAAAGATTGTGTTCCTCTTAAAGTTCACTTTGGTGAAAAAGGAAATGTAACATTTATAAAACCAAATTATTTCAATGGAATAAAAAAATATTTACAAGAAAAAAACCTAAAAACTTGTTATATTGAAACTAATGTTTTATATAAAGGCAGCAGAACATTAACTAATGATCATATAAATACCGCTAAAGAACACGGGTTTACTGACTTAGATATCGTAATAGCTGATGGTGAATCAGAAAATATGTACAATGAAATTGAAGTAAATTTAAAACATTTTGATAAATGTAAAATAGGTGCTAAATATAAAGACTACAATAATTATATAGTAGTATCTCATTTCAAAGGACATGGAATGGCTGGATTTGGTGGCGCTATCAAACAATTAGCTATGGGATTTGCCTCACGTGGTGGGAAACTACACCAACACTCATTAAGTGTTCCAATAATTGATGATAATTGTATCGGTTGTGGTGCTTGTGTTAGAAAGTGTCCTGTTAATGCAATTAGAATAGAAGATATAGCTATAATCGATGAAAAGATATGTGTAGGATGTGCATCATGTACAACAGTGTGTCCAGTAGAAGCAATTTCCAATAATTGGGAAACAAGTAATTTCCATGAAAAATTAGCAGAATATGCTTACGCAGCAGCTAAAGATAAAAATAATATCTATGTTCAATATGCATTTAATATAACAAAAGAATGTGATTGCCACGGTGACAAAATGGAATCAATTGCTCCCAATATAGGAGTATTAATATCAACAGACCCTGTTGCTTTAGACCAAGCTACTTATGACTTGTTACAAACAAAACCAAGTGGATTTGAAACAGCAGAAATAACTTTAAAACATGCTGAAAATATTAATTTAGGTTCTAGAGAATACGAATTAATTAAATTATAGAGGTATTTATGAAAAAAATAATTTTTATTTTAATAACTTTTTTTATAACGTATAATGTAAAAGCAATAGAAAATTTAGATATTAATTTTAATATACTAGAAAATGGAAATGTTGAAGTGATTGAAACCTATGAATTAAAAGAAACAACTGATTTTACAAGAAATTTGTATTACCAACTATTTACTGAAAACAATGAAAACTTAGAAGAAACAATACTTTACAATTTTAGTTATATAAGTGAAATAGAAATACTAGATAAAACAAATAATATCCAACTAGTTAAAGATAAAGATTATACAGTTCTAGAAAATAAAGAAGGATTTAATTATCTTATAAATAATATAAAAAACTTTGAAATTAAATATATCTTAGAAAATATAACAGTAATTCATAATGATACTGCAGAAGTATATTATAAAATTTTTAATGAAGATATAAAAATAGAAAATATAAATATTAATATCAAAAATGATTTTGAAACAAATATTTATGTCAAAGGAAATAATATAAATAAAAATAATAATGAATACAATATAAAAAATCAACAAGAATCTCTAACTCTAAGAATAATATTTGATAAAAAAAATATTAAAAATACTTATAATCTAGATCACACAAATTTAAACGTTTTAGATACATTAAAAGAAATAGATGATAGCTACATTTATCACAAAGAGAAAAACTATATTATATTTATTATACCAATGCTATTATTAATTCCAATAATTATAATTTTTAAAAGAATTATCACAAAATAATTCTTTTTTTTTGTATAATAAAATTTAAATCATTAAAACTAATAACGGTGATTTTATGAAATATTATTTATGTATAGATTTAAAAAGTTTTTACGCATCAGTAGAATGTGTTTTAAGAAACAAAAACCCTTTAACAACTAATCTAATAGTAGCAGACTTAACTAGAAAAGGAGCCATAACCCTAGCAGTCTCACCAAGTTTAAAAAAACTAGGTATAAAAAATAGATGTCGTGTTTTTGAAATACCTAAAAATATAAAATACATAAAAGCCCATCCTAGAATGAAACTATATATGGAATATGCAGCCAATATATATGGAGTATACTTAAAATACTTTTCCAAAGATGATATCCACGTCTATTCAATAGATGAAGCATTCATAGATATAACCCCATACCTTAAAATATACAATACAACCCCAACTAAACTAGCCTATAAACTAATAAATGAAGTATTAAAAATAACCAAAATACCATCAGCCTGTGGCATTGGAACAAACTTATACCTAGCTAAAATAGCCCTAGATTTCGAAGCTAAAAAAAATAAAAATAATATAGCTTTTTTAAACCAAACAATGTTTATAGAAAAATATAAACATCACCAACCACTAGATGACTTTTGGCACATAGGACCAGGTATAAAAAAACACCTAAATAAACTAAATATTTATACCTTAGAAGATATAAATAACACTGAACAAAAACTACTATATAAAGAATTTGGAGTAGATGCTATATACTTAATAGATCACGCTAAAGGCATAGAACCAACAACTATAAAAGATATAAAAAACTACAAAACTACCAATAATTCAATCTCTAATAGCCAAATACTATTTACAGATTACACTAAAGAAGAAACATTAACAGTTCTAAAAGAAATGATAGAACTAAATACAATAACTTTAATAAATAAAAAACTATTAGCTAAAAAAATATATCTAAGTATAAGTTATTCAAATAACGACATTAAAAAATCCTCATCATGCATTAACATAAACCCAACCAATTCACTAAAAGATTTAAATAACGATTTCTTATATTTATTTAATAAAATAACCAAAAATTATTACATCAGAAAAATAGCCATAGGATTTACAGTAACTAACCAAAAATACCAAAATAATAGTTTATTTGAAAAAGATACCAAAGAAGAAAATCTTCAATTAACAATAGCTGATTTAAAAAATAAATATGGCCAAAATATAATCTTAAAAGGCTTTAATTTTGATAACAAGGCAACAGCAATAAAAAGAAGTAAACTAATAGGAGGACATAATGCCGAATGAATTTAAAAGAGCCAAAATATTCAAACCCTTTGATGCTTTAAAAGGATTTCAAGAACTACTAAGAAAAAAAGAACTAGAATTAGAAGAAGAAAACATTAAAAAAATAATAAATTTAAAATTCAACGACACAATTACTATAATTGATAATAACAAAATAATAACTAAAGGAAAAATAAAAAAAATAGATTATATTAATAAGTATATAATAATAAATAAAACAAAAATAAATTTTATAAACATAAAAAATATAACATAATCATTGAAATTTTATGTTGAATGTGCTATTATTTTAATATAAGAATAGAGGTAATAGTATGAAAAAGGCATTCACATTAATTGAATTATTAGCTATTCTAATTATTTTAGGAGTAATATTAATGATTATTATACCAATCACTAATAATGCCATCAATAATTCAAGACAAGAAGTATATGAAGAACAAGTAAATAAAATCCTAGACCAAACATTAAGATACTCAACAGAAGTAAAACTAGG
>CAYJEL010000003.1:32134-39567 GCA_964369245.1 uncultured Muribaculaceae bacterium | reverse complement strand
AAAGTTACTAATATGAGTAATATGTTCAATTTTATGGAAATGTTGACCACATTAGATATAACTCACTTTAACACATCAAACGTAACTAATATGAATAGTATGTTTACTGGAAGTAATAAATTAACAAATTTAGACTTAAGTAATTTTAATACAAGTAAAGTAACTGATATGATTAGCATGTTTCAAGATATGTTTAGTTTAAAAATTCTAGATTTATCAAGTTTTGATATGAGTAGTGTAACTAAAAGTAGGAATATGTTTCGTGATTCACAAGGTTTTAGTTCAACGACAGTATACGCTAAATCACAAAATGAAGTTGATATATTTAACGGAACTAGAGGTAAATATAAGTTTACAACTATCATAGTAAAACCATAAGAAGATTAATTTCTTCTTTTTTGATTGACTAAACATTTATATTTGATATAATAGATATTAAGATAGAGGTGCAATATGAAAAAAGCAATTAAACAAAAAAAAGCATTTACTTTAGTAGAATTAACAGCAGTATTAGTTATATTAGGAGTATTATTAATGATTATCATACCAATTGTTAATAACTCTATTAATGAATCTAAACAAAAAATGTATGATGAACAAATAGATAGAGTAATTAATGAAGCAATTAAATACTCAATCAATAATGATTTAGGTTATGAAGATGAAATGTACAAAACATTACCATTTGATGACTTACTAAAAGATGGTTTAATAACAGAAATACCAATTGATCCATTCACAAATGAAGAATTGGAAGGGTGTCTTGTATACTCTTGGATGAATAATTTAGATAATTATGATATTAAATATGATAAAGATTGTGATCCAACAGATGATAATGCTGGATTTATAGTTACTATCGACTTAGTTCCATCTAAAACATCCCCAAATGGTTGGGTTAATAGTGATTATACCGTAGATGTAGTAACTAATGCTAGTGATAATAAACACTGTATTAGTAATACAACATGTACACCTGATATAGAAAATGCAGATATTAATATAAATGCAGATGGAATATATACAGTATGCGCAGTAGGAATAAAAGGTATTAGAGAATCAGAAGTTTTATGTAAAGAATTCAAATTAGATAAAACGACTCCAACTATAACAGCTAAACAAGGATACATAATTCTTGAACCAGGAACTGATGCAGTAGTTAAAGATTTCTTTGATACAACATTTGGTCCGTCAGGTGGAAATCATACGTGTGATATAACAAACACTAATGAACTTCTTACTGCTGAAAATACAGTTACATGTACAGCAACAGGTAATAATGGAAAAACAGCCACAACTAGTACCATATTTCACTTAAATATACCTAATTTAATGGTTAGTGGTGAAACTTTCCAATCTTTCATAGGCAATTATAGAAGTACAATTACTGAAGTTAATTTCTTATCAACTATGTCAGGTAAATATGATGCAGCTTCTATTAAGTGGGATTTATCGCTACTTGGAAATAATGTAGTCCTAGGATATATCGAAGAAGTAGATGGAAAACAAATTTTAAATATTGAAGCAAATGGTGACATAATTGCACACGAACAATTAGGTGGAAATTGTACTTATTCTACAAAAAAATCAATGTTTTGTTATTTTAGTAAAGTTGAAGCAATTAATTTCAATAATGTTTTTGATACAAGTAATGTTACTGATATGTCTTCTATGTTTTCTTCTGCAAGTAGTTTAGTAAGTTTAGATGCAAGTAGTTTTGATACAAGCAATGTAACTAATATGTCTAGAATGTTTGGATATGCAAAAAGCTTAGTAAATATAGATATGAGTAGTTTTGATACAACCAATGTAACAGATATGTCTTATATGTTCGCTAGTACAAATAGTTTAACAACATTAAACGTAAGTAATTTTAACACAAACAATGTAACTAATATGTCAAATATGTTTTATTATGCAAGTAAATTAACCAATTTAGATTTAAGTAATTTTGATACAAGTAAAGTTGTAGATATGAGTTGTATGTTTTCTGCAACATATCAATTAACTAATTTAAATTTAGGTAATTTCAATACAAGTAATGTGACAAATATGTCTGAAATGTTTCGATACGCCGACGCTTTTACAAGTTTGAATTTAAGTAATTTCGATACAAGTAATGTCACAGATATGTCTCATATGTTCGAAAAAACAAGAAAATTAACTTACTTAGATTTAAGTAATTTTGATACAAGTAATGTCACAGATATGTCTTATATGTTTAGTAATGCAAGGGAATTAAGCGAATTGAATGTAAATAATTTTAATACATCTAGTGTAACTACAATGTCTATGATGTTTAATTATACTAGTGCTTTGGAAAGTTTAAATGTAAGTAGTTTTAATACAATCAATGTAACAGATATGTCTTTCATGTTTGCCAGTACAAAGAAATTAAGGAGTATAAACTTAAGTAATTTTGATACAAGTAATGCAACAAGTATGTATCATATGTTTTCTGGTGCAGAAAGATTAACATATTTAGAATTAAGCAGTTTTGATACAAGTAAAGTTACAAATATGTCATATATGTTTGCTAGTTTAGGAAGTTTGAGAAATTTAGATATAAGTAGTTTTGATACTACAAATGTAACAGATGTGTCTTATATGTTTCAATATTCTCTTGAAATAACTACTGCTTATGCTAGAACACAAACTGATGCTAATAAATTCAATTCCAGTTCTAACAAACCAAGTAATGTTAATTTCATAGTAAAACCTTAAAAGAAGATTAATTTCTTCTTTTTTATATACAAAATAATCTAACAATGTTATAATATTTTCGAAGTCATTATGAATAAGTAATACATATTTGATTAAAACAAGAAAGAAGGTAAATAATGAATATATTTGTAACAGGTGTAACAGGATACATCGGAAGTCATACATGCGTTGAATTATTAAATAACAATTATAATGTAATAGGTTTAGATAATTTTTCAAACAGTAAAAAAGAAGTGTTAGATAACATAAAAACAATAACAAACAAAGAAATAAAATTTTATGAAGGTAATATGTTAGATGAACAATTACTAGAAACAATTTTTAAAGAAAATAAAATAGATATAGTAATAGATTTTGCAGCTTATAAATCAGTAGGAGATAGTGTTAAAAAACCAATAGAATATTATATAAATAACGTTTCTTCAGTTTTAACTTTAATAAAAGTTATGAAAAATAATAATGTTAAATCATTAATATTCTCATCAAGTGCTACTGTATATGGTGATTGCAAAACAATGCCTATAACAGAAGAATTCAAAACAGGAAATACAACAAATCCTTATGGTACTTCTAAACTATATGTTGAAAATATTTTAAAAGATTTATGCAAATCAGATAATGATTTTAATGTATGTATTTTAAGATACTTTAACCCAGTAGGAGCTCATAAATCAGGATTATTAGGTGAAGACCCTAAAGGAATACCAGCAAATTTAATGCCTTTTATAGTTAAAGTTGCTAATAAAGAGTTAGAATGTTTACAAGTATTTGGAAATGATTATGACACTAAAGATGGAACTGGAGTAAGAGATTACATTCATATTCTAGATTTAGCTAATGCTCATTTTAAAGCAGTAGAAAAATTAACTAAAGATAAAGGATTATTTATATATAATCTAGGAACTGGAAATGGTTACTCAGTGCTAGAAATGATTAACGCTTTTGAAAAAGCTAATAACATCAAAGTAAACTACAAAATAACAGATAGAAGACCAGGCGATATTGATAAGTGTTACGCTGATTGCACAAAAGCAAAACAAGAACTTAACTTCACATGCACACATAATTTAGAAGAAATGTGTCAAGATAGTTATAATTATGTTTTAAAACAAACTAAATAAATTTACAAAATAGTTATAAAATAACTATTTTTTTTATTATTTATAACAAAAATATGTTATAATTATTAAGGAAACATAATTAAAAGGAGAGTAATATGTCTAAAAAAGATTATGCAATTAAAATTGTTAATATGGATAAAACATTTAAATTGTTTTCAGATAAACCACAAACTTTAAAAGAAAGAATAGTTGGTAAATTTAAAAATAAAATAACAACTAGAACAGTTTTAGAAAATATTAATTTAGAAATAAAAAAAGGTGAAACAGTAGCCTTGATTGGAGTTAATGGTTCAGGAAAATCAACATTATTAAAACTAATGACAAAAATAATTTATCCCAATAAAGGAACATTAACAACTAAAGGAAAACTAACTTCACTTTTAGAATTAGGAGCTGGATTTCACCCAGATTTTACTGGAAGAGAAAATATCTATTTCAATGCCTCAGTATTCGGTTTAACGAGAAAAGAAATTGAAAGTAGAATAGAGGAAATAATAGAATTTAGTGAATTAGGAGACTTTATTGATTCACCAGTTAGAACATACTCATCAGGAATGTATATGAGACTAGCCTTTTCAGTTGCAATTAACGTTGATGCTGAAATACTATTAATTGATGAAATACTAGCAGTAGGGGACCAACACTTCCAAGATAAATGTTTTAAAAAACTAGAAAAACTATCAAACAGTGATAAAACAATTGTTATAGTATCACACAGCTTAGAAGCTATGAGTAAATTATGTGATAGAGCTATCTGGATTTACGAAGGAAAAGTTAAAATGGATGGTAATTTTAAAAAAGTAACCGAAGCCTATTTAAAGGAGTGTAGCTAATGAAAATATTTAAAGAACTATACCAGTATCGAGAATTATTTAAAACCAATATCAAAAAAGAAATAAGAGGTAAATATAAAGGTTCATTTTTAGGAGTTTTGTGGTCATTTATAAATCCATTATTAATGGTTACAGTATATGCTATAGTGTTCCCTTATATTATGAGAATAGAAACAGAAAACTATTTAATATTCCTAATATGCGGGGTAATTCCATGGAACTTTTTTACCATGTCATTATCACAAGGGACAACAACAGTCAATAATAACGGTAATTTAATTAAAAAAGTCTACTTTCCAAGAGAAATACTACCACTTTCAGTAGTAACTTCAACTTTAGTAAATTTTTTAATATCGTGCATAATAATACTATTATTTGTTTTATTAGGGGGAATAGGAATATCATGGCACTTAATTTTCTTGCCACTAATTGTATTAATACAATACATATTAACCCTAGGAATAGTATTTATACTAAGCGCAATAAATGTTTATGTAAAAGATGTTGAATATATTGTAGTATTTTTACTTAATTTATTTTTCTATGCTACACCAGTTTTATATACAACAGAATTATTTGAAGGACCAATATTATGGATATTTAAATTAAACCCTATGGCCCATTTAATAAATGCTTATAGAGATATATTTTATATCCACCAAATACCTGAATTAATGAATTTAGGTGTACTATTACTAATATCACTTGCTACAGTATTTGTAGGATTCAAAATATTTAAAAAATTAGAAAAAAGATTTGCAGAGGAAATTTAAGGAGAAAAATATGGAAAATTTAATTAGCGTAATAATACCAGTATATAATGTTGAAAAATACTTAGATAAATGCTTTGAAACATTATTAAACCAAACATACAATAATATTGAATTTATCTTTGTAAATGATTGCTCTACAGATAACTCAGAAAAAATAATAAAAACATATCAAAAACAAGACCAAAGAATAATATATTTAAAAAATAAAACCAATAAAGGCGCTGGTTACAGTAGAAATCAAGGATTAGATAAAGCAAAAGGTGAATATATAGGATTTATTGATCCAGATGATTATATATCACTAAATTTCTACGAAAAATTAATAACTGAAATGATTAAAGAAAAATCAGATTTAGGAATTACAGATATAAAAGTAACTTACGAAGACACAAAAGAAGAAATTACAGCTAAAGCCTATGATAAAGAACTAACTAAATTAAATATAGTAAATACAGGTTTAGCAGCTTCATCTTGTAATAAACTATTCAAAAAAGAATTAATCAAACAATATAAATATGAAGTAGGAAAAATGAATGAAGATGTAGCAGTAGTAATTCCTGCTATCATAAATGCCAAAAAAATTACTTATTGTGAAGATGTATATTATTATTACCTACAAAGAGGAAATTCAACACAAAATGCTAGTCTAAACGAAAAAAAATTCGATGCCTTTGATATCATGGATATAACACTTAATAGAATAAAAGATACCAAAGATTATAAAAACTATAAAGAGAGCCTAGTATTTCAACAATTGATATCTTTTTTCTTATATGTAATACCTAAAGAAAAAAATATAATAAAAAGATATTCTTATTTAAAAAGATGGTTAAAAAAATTGAAAAAATATAATTACAAACAAAATAAACATTTTTGGTACTTTATGGATACTAGAACAAAAAAAGAATTAATATACTATAAATTACTTACTTGTAATAACTATTTTATTAGTAATTTATCTATAACAGCCTACAAAACATACAGATTTTTAAGAGATAATACAGCTAAAAATATTATTAAACAAAATATAACAATGGATGATTTAATAAAAATAACGAAAAAAAATCAAAAACAAAAAGAATCTATAAGCATATCAGTTGTAGTTCCAAATTATAACTATGAAAAATTCATGTACGAAAGAATATATAGTATTTTAAATCAAAAAGTAAAAATAACGGAATTATTAATTTTAGATGATTGTTCAAAAGATAATAGTAGAGAAATGATTGACGATATAGAAAAACATTTAAAACCACACATAAATATCAAAAAAATATATAATGAAACAAACTCAGGTTCAGCTTTTAAACAATGGGAAAAAGGAATGAACTTAGCTAATTGTGATTATGTTTGGATAGCAGAAGCAGACGATTATTCAGATAAAAACTTCTTAAAAGAAGTTACAAAACCAATCTTAAAAAATAAAAATATAATCATCTCTTATGTTGATACTTCATTTATAGATGCTAAAGGAAAAACAATTTTAAAAACAATCAAAAATGAAATAGATATAAGAAATACTAAACATTGGGATAAAAGTTATGTTAATAATGGGAAAAAAGAATTTAAAGAATACACATATTTAAATTGCACCATAGCAAACGTTTCAAGTGTAATATTTAAAAAAGATAATTATGACGAAATATTTAAATTAGCTGGAACATTTAAACAAGCTGGAGATTGGTTATTTTATGCTTCACTTTACCAATTAGGAGATGTTTCATTTATAGCTAAACAATATAACTACTATAGAGTTCATGGCAACAACGTAACAAGCACAACAAAAAAAGAAGCACATTTAAATGAAATTAAAAAAATACATAAACACTATGAAGAAAAGTACGGGTTAAATCAAAAACAAAAACAAGAAATAAATAAAAGATATAAATTTTTAAATAAAGTATGGGAATTAGAATAATATGTCAAAGTTAGCCTATGTAATATTACATTACAAAACAATTAAAGATACAATAGAATGTATT
>CAYJEL010000003.1:0-32124 GCA_964369245.1 uncultured Muribaculaceae bacterium | reverse complement strand
TTCTAAAATTATAGTAGTAGATAACGGAACCTTAAAAGAAAAAGAAGAAAAAAACTTAAATAAAAAAAATATCGATTTAATAAAATTAGATAATAACTTAGGTTTTGCTAAAGCAAATAATATAGGGTGTAGATACGCTATAGAAAAATATAAACCAGATTACCTAATAGTAATAAATAATGACATAGTAATTAATCAAAAAAACTTTGAAAAAGAAATTATAAAATTAGATAAAAAATATAATTTTGATGTTTTAGGTCCTAAAATATTAACTAATAATTGCGATTCAGTTAACCCATTTTATACTTATGATACAATAAAAGAAATAGAAAACCAAATAAAAAATGCCCAATTATTTATAAAAATATATCAATCTAAGATATTATACTTTTTATATAATATCTACAAAAAACTAAAAAATATAGTTAAAAAACCAAAAGTATTTGAAAATGCTAAAGAAGAAATGACTAATGTATCACTACATGGTTGTGCCTTAATATTTTCTCAAAAATACTACACTAAATATGAAAACATTTTTTACAATGAAACCTTCCTATTTCACGAAGAAGAATTCTTGAGTTTAAGAAAAAACAGTGATAATTTAACATTTGTTTATTCTCCTAATATAGAACTATTTCACAAAGAAGGAACTTCAGTTTCAAATGATCATAAAAACGAAAGAAATAAATTAATTTTTAAAAACAAAGAAAGAATAAAATCATTAAAATTATTATTAAATGAAATAAAATCAAGGAGTCAAAAATGAAATTAGATATAATTATAGTTACATATAATTCTGAAAAGTGGTTGAAAAATTGTGTTGAAAGTATTGAAAAACAAATCAATATAGATTTAAAAAATATAAATTTAATATTTGTAGACAATATGTCAAAAGATAAAACAATTAGTACTTTACAAAAATATAAAAAGAAAACCAAATTAGGTGAATTCAAAATAATTGAAACAAATAAAAATCTAGGTTTTGGAAAAGGGAATAACTTAGGTTTTGATAGTGGAAACTCAGAATATGTTTTATTTTTAAATCCGGATACAAAACTTGATAATAATTGTATTGAAGAACTATTCAAAGGTATCAAAAATTCAACAAAGGAATTTTCTATGTGGGAAATGAGGCAAAAACCATACGAACACCCTAAAATATATGATATTTTAACAGGAGAAACATTATGGGCATCAGGAGCTTGCGTAACCTTTAAAAGAGAAGTTTTCAAAGAAATAGGAAAATTTGATAGTAAAATATTTATGTACGCTGAAGATGTGGATGTTAGTTACAAAAATAGAGCACATGGTTATAAAATAAAATATTTACCAAATTCAAAACTAGATCATTATTGTTATGAAACAGCTAATCAAATAAAACCTACTCAATATATTTATAGTATATTAAATAACTTAAATTTAAAACTAAGATATGGTTCACATAAAGAAATTCTAGGATGGTTCAAAAGTTATTACAAAATTATGACAAGAAAAGGACCTTTCAAATATTCTCGATTGGGTTCATTATATAGATTTATAAAAAATATTCCAGTAGCATTTATTTTTTACTTTAGCAGATTCAAATACAAAAACTTCATTCCTGATTTTATAGGATTCGATTATTCACCAATTAGAGAAGGAGCATTTGTAAAACCAGTAGAAATAAAAACTAATCCTTTAGTATCAATAATTGTAAGAACTTGTGGAAGACCAGAAATCTTGAAAGAATGTCTAACAAGTATTATGAATCAAACTTATAAAAATGTGGAAGCAGTAATTGTCGAAGATGGAAAAAATATTTCGGAAAAAATGATAAAAGAAAATTTCGAAGGTAAACTAAACTACCAATACTATGCTACAAACACAAAAAAAGAAAGATGTTTCACAGGTAATATGGGACTTGAAAAAGCTAAAGGAAAATATTTAAACTTCTTAGATGATGATGACTTATTTTATCCAGATCATGTAGAAACACTTGTAACTAATTTAGAAAAAGAAAAAAATTACAAAATAGCTTATACATATGCCTTTGCAATAAAAGTTGAATATCAAAAAAATTATAAATATGAAATTAAAGATAGAAGTTCTATTCTAGTTAGAAAATTTAATAAAATAGATTTATTTCATTACAATTTATTTCCAATTCAAGCCGTAATGTTTGAAAAAACAGTTTACGAAAAATTAGGTGGTTTAGATTTAGAAATGAGACTATTAGAAGATTGGGAATTGTGGCAAAGATACGCTTTAGAATATGATTATTTATTAATTCCAAAAACAACATCAGAATTTAAAGTTCCATTTAATCAAGAAGTAAGTGAAAAAAGAAACGCAGAAATGCTAGAATATTTAGAAAAAGCCCATAAAAAAATAAGAAATAAAAAATGGGATGTAACACTACAAGAAGTACTAGAACAAGCCGATACAAGATGTTAAATATATAAAGTAAGAGGAGATTGTATGAAAATAATAGGAATTATTCCAGCACGTTACAAATCTACAAGATTTGAAGGTAAACCACTCGCACTAATAAACGAAAAACCAATGATTTGGTGGGTGTATGAACAAGTTAAAAAGGTTGAAAAATTAGACGAAATTTTAGTTGCAACAGATGATGAAAGAATAGCGCAAGTTTGTAAAGAATACAATATGAACTACATCATGACATCTGATCAACACCAAACTCCAACTGATAGAATACATGAAGTATCCTGCAAAATAGAAGCAGATTATTACTTATCAATCAATGGAGATGAACCCTTAATTGATCCACAAACTATCGAAGCAGTTATACCAACAGAAGCAAAAGAACCACTATATATAGCTAATATAATAACAACAATAAAAAATCCAGTTGAAGTAGTTGATACTACAAATTTAAAAGTAGTTACAAATAACTATGGAGAAGGTGTATACATTTCACGTGCACCAATTCCATATCCAAAAGGAACAATGGAATTCGAATATAAAAAACACGTTGGTGTTTATGCCTTTGATAAAGAAGCACTAGATTTTTATGTCAATACCAAAAGAGGAACACTTGAAAGCATTGAAGATATTGATTTACTAAGATATATAGAAAATCATAAAAATATTAATTTTATTGATATAGCTTGTAATACATTATCAGTTGATAATATGAAAGATTTAGAAAAAGTTAGAAAACTTGTACGTGGAGAAAAATAATGATTGTACCATTTGTATACAATCTTTATAACCTTTCACCACAATGTGATTTTTTATGGATATTTTATAAATTTGCTGATTTTTGCATTAAAAATAACATGCCAATCATTGCTCAAGAAGAACACTTTATTGATCCAAAAATATATAAAGAACAAGGTAATCATGCAATAAGTAGTTCAAAATATTATAACTATAAAATTTATACTAAAGAACAATTAAATAATATTATAAACTACAAAATAAATAGTGATTTTAGTGATAAAATTAAAAATAGCAAAACTTTTGAAAAAGATTGGATTTCATTGCTAAGTAAAAAAAATATTTCGTTTAAAAAAGAAATAGAAATAGCTATTAATTCAATAGAAAAACAAACAAAGAAAAAAATTAAAACAATAATATGCTGGTTGTCTTTTCCAAGTTTAGTTCAAGTTTGTAAAGAAAAAAATATTAATTTAATCAACTTTGAAATGAGTTCAATAAGAAAAAACAACTTCAATTATAACTTAGGATACTTTTCTAAAAATACAAAGTATAATAGTAAAGAATTCGAACAAAATTATAAAAAATTTGACTCAGATAAAATATTAACTAGAAAAGAAATTTTAACTCTTTTTTCACAAACAGAAAATCTAAATTTCATAAATCAGTTAAACGAAGAACCAACTTACGAATTTGGAATTGTAAGTGGAATGGAAAACGATGTATATGAATTAGCTAATGAATATACACCATATGATGAAATAGCAAAAAAATTAAAAGAAATTACTGATGATAAAAATGTTTTAATTAGAACACATCCTGCCAAACCACTTAATGTCAAAAATTATAACTACGAAATTGATCAATCAAAAACAATACATGAGTTTATTTTGAAATGTAAAAGGTTAGTGTGTAATTTATCAAACGTTACATATGAAGTAATGCTTTATGGAAAAACTTTATATGTCATGTCAGAAAGAAATACTTTTTATGGAGATAATATTAATAAATTAAATATTATTGAAGAAAAAGTAATTGATTTAAAGTACTTAAATTATGCAACATTTGGATACTTCACTCCTCTAGATTTAATGTATGATATCGATTATATTAATTGGAGAATAAAAGCTACGCCAAAAGAAATATATGAATATAATTTAAAACATATTTTTAAAGACAAAAAAATTGACTATGATAAATTTTTTAAATTGAAAAATAAAGAAAGATTACCATATATAATTAATAAATGTCATCAAATAAAAGAATTCAAAGTAAAAACTTTAAAAGATAAAGTCTCAAAAGAAGAAATTTATTTAAACCAAATAAGTGAGATTAATCAAGAAAAAGAAATGTTATTAAAAAACCTTGAAAACAATCAAATAAATTTAAATCAAAAAAACAATGAATTAAAAATTTCAAATAATCAAATTGAAGAATTAAACAATACAATCAAAGACTTAAAAGATTCAACTGGATATTTAAAAAAAGAAATTCAAGATATATTAAACAGTAAATCTTGGAAAATAACTAAACCAATAAGGAAAATTTCAGGGTTATTAAAAAAGTAAAACCATAAAGACAAATTATTTGTCTTTTTATTTGTTTTAAAACAAATTTATTTACTAAATATATATAATTTGCTATAATTAAAATAGGTGATTAATATGAAAAAAATAACTTTTTTAGCTCTACATTTAGGATATGGTGGAATCGAAAAATGTATCGCTAATGTTTCAGATATGCTAGCTTATGATTACAAAATAGAAATAGTAAGTCTTTATAAAATTTATGAAGAACCAAAATTTAAAATTAACAAAAGAGTAAAAATAACATATTTATTAGATACAGATTTGCCACTTAGAATGAGTAAATACATGACATCATTAAAAAAATTAAAATTTAATGAAATATTTAAAAACTTAAATCAAGAATACGTAAAAGAAAAAGAAATTAAAAACTTATTCAAAGATGTATTTGGAAGTTTTTATACATTTGGATTTAAAAGAAATAAAGCATTAGCTAATTTTTTGAAAAATCATAAAAGTGATTACTACATTACAACACATATGTTTATGAATAAAATTTGTGATAATCATGCTAATGGCCACGTTATAGGATGGGAACACAACCACCACCATGATAATATTAATTATATTAATAATTTCAAAAACGCCTGTAAATATATAGATGAAGTTATAGTAGTTAATAATAATCTAAGAAAATTTTACAAAAAAGAATTTGATATTAGTAATGTCAACTGCAAAGTAAAATACATCCCTAATTTTATAGATGATATACCAAGAACTAAAAGTAAATTAAATACCCTAAATTTATTATATGTTGGTCGATTATCTCCAGAAAAAGGAGTGTTAGATTTAATAGATGTTATAAATTTAGTAGTAAAAGAAAATAAACAAATAGTTTTAAATCTAGTAGGGGATGGACCACAATATGAAGAAGTAAAACTAAAAATAGAAAAATACAATTTAGAAGATAATATAATTATGCACGGATTTTTATCTCGAAAAGAAATAAACGAACTAACAAAACAAACAACACTTTTTATCCTTCCAAGCCACACAGAAAGCTTTGGATTAGTATTATTAGAAGCAATGTGCATGAAAGTACCTTGTATAGCATTCGATTCAGCAGAAGGTGCTAAAGACTTAATAAAAAATAAATTCAATGGATTTTTAATAAAAAATAGAGATATAAATAATATGGCAATTAAAATTTTAGAAACTATATCAAATAAAGATTTACTAGAAGAAATGGGAAAAAATTGTTTAGAATTTGTTGAGGAATTTAATGAAATAAACAATAGAAAAGAATGGGAAAAATTATTAAATGACAAAAAATACCAATAAACTTGTTTTTATAATAGTTAATTACAATGATTACAAAACTACTAAAATTTTAATTGACAACATAAAAAACTATAAATCAATTACTGAAATAGTCGTTGTTGATAACTCAACAGATGATTCATATAAAAACTTAAAAAAATTACCACAAGTAACAACACTTAAAACAAAAAATAAAGGTTATTCTAATGCTTTAAATGTTGGTTCAAGATACTTGATAAATAAATATAACAATTGTAATATATTTATTTCTAATGCTGATATAATTATAGAAAAAGAACAAGATTTAATAGAATTAAATAACTTATTAACTAAAGATATAGTAATTGTAGGTCCTACAATAATAGAAAATACAAAAAAAAATAGAGGTTGGATTATACCAACTCCATTTACAGAAGTACTTTTCAATATTCCAGTTCTAAATAAAATAGCTAATAAAAAATTAAAATACAATGAAGAACATTATAAAAATAGTTATAGTTACGTTGATACAGTATCAGGTTGTTTCTTTTTGATAGATTCAAAACACTTAGAAAAAACAAATTATTTCGATGAAACAGTATTTTTATATTATGAAGAAAATATTTTAGGAATCAAAACAAAAGTAGCTAAGAAAAAAATAATAGTTGCTAATAATATAGAAGTGATTCATAATCATTCAGTAACTATATCAAAAGCTATTAATAAAATAAATAGATTAAAAATTCAAAAAACATCACAATTTTATTTTCAAAAAGAATATAATAATGCTAATAAAATAGAATTATTATTATTAAAAATTTCATCTTCTATTGGGAAAATAATCTTAAGTATGTATTATACTTTTAATAGAAAATAAAAAATTTAAAAAAATTAAAAGGAAAAACATAATTTATGTCCTATATAACAAGTAGAAAGGAGATAAAATATGCAAGAATATAATTTAACAATGGATTTAGTATTTAAAATATTTTTTAGTAAAAAATTAAACTATTTAAAAATGATTATAAATGAATTAACAGAATTAAACATCAAAGAAGAGGATATTACTTTTATTAATAATGATATATATGGTAATAACCCCGAAGACAAAGCTTGTATTTTAGATATGTCAGTAAAACTCCCAAATGGAGAAATAGTTTTTATTGAGATGCAAAATGCTAACAGTACACATTTAGTAGAAAGGTTTTCCTTTTATACTTCTACTAGATTAACAGAACAAATAAAAAGAGGAAATCAATACCAAAAAATAAAAAAAGTATACGGAATATTTTTTATAAATGAGTATAATGAAGATTATGATGATTTATTAATTCAATTAAAAGAAAAGGATTATAGAAATAAAAAGAAAAGAAGATGCATGATTGAAAAAAATATTATTAATCTATCAAAAATAAAAGATATTGATAAATATGAAATGTCAGATATTTTTAAGAACTTTTTAAAATTTATGGTGTGTAAAAATGATATGGAGATGATAAGTGTGGTTAAAAATAAAAAAGAATTAGAAGAAGCATATGAAACATTAAAAGATATTGAATCAGATGCAGATGTTACAGATTATTATATCAGAAGAAAAATGTATGAATTAGATAGAGAATCAGAAAAAGCTGATTTACTAGAAGAAGCAGAAAAAGAAATTCAAAAAGGAATAAAACAAGGAATAGAACAAGGAATTGAACAAGGAATTGAACAAGGAATTGAACAAGGAATTGAACAAGGAATTGAACAGGAAAAAATTAAAATAGTTGAAAAAATGTTATTAAATAATTACGATATAAACCAAATAAGTTTAATAACTGGATTAAGTGAAGAACAAATAAAAAAACTAAAATAACAATAAAAAAGTATCACCACGATACTTTATTTTTTTAATAAATTTTTAATAGGTAAATAATTTCTATACAAACTATAGTTTCTTTTACTTATAACTAATTCAAAATCTCCAATATATTCAACAACTGTTGAATTAAAACCTAACTTAAATTCATCTAAACCCACATATTGGTCTTTATCAGTAGTCACATTAGACATACCACCTAAATTAAATTTAGATATACCTAGAGACTTATAATATTGCATCAATTGCCATATTAACAAATGAGAAGAATTTAATTTTTTAAAATTCTCATCATAACCATTTATTAAAATAGTAGCTTCCAAACCATGCCTAACAACTAAAATAGCTGCTGTAACAACTCCATCAGGGTACTGCTTAAGTAAGTTAGTTGCAACTACTAAATCATTATTATATTGTTGAATATAGCGATCAATATTAATTTTCTTTTTAATAATTCTATCTTTTGTAACACCAACAGAAGCAATCATTTCATTATTAAGTTTAGTACTTAATTGCTCTTGTTTATGCAAGTATTCCTGACATTTTCGAATATATACACTAGTATCTAATTTAGTATAAAAATAATCAATTTTATTACGATTTGTAAAATAACCAAGACAATCTTGATAATAATTTAATTCACGAACATATTTATCTTTAGTAAATCTAGCTAAATAATCAAGTTCAGTAGCTTGACCTTTAAAAATTTTAACTCCTGATTTAATAGCAGTTCTAATTTTAGTACGAAATTGCTTATTTAAATTTTTAAATAATTCTTGCTCTGATAAAGATATATCAACAAAAGCTTCAAATCTAGGTTTCAAAGCTTCAAAAAAATTATTATAACCTAAATGATAATAACCATTTTGTTGTAAAAATTTATTAATGTCTTCATAATTAGGTTTATCAAAAGAAACCTGTTTTTTAAAATCATATATTCTTCTTATAATTAAAGGATTAACTTTAATAGCTACAATATTATCTTTAGCTAAAAAAGGTTTAATTAATGAAGTAAATTTAAAAACTAATTCAAAATCATCATAATCAATTAAAAAACCTTTAGGGGCATAAGCATATCTAAATTTTCCTTCTTTTTTTACTAGTAATAAAGTAGCTGCTAAAATAACACCATTGTCTTCAAGTCCTATTAATAAACTATCATAACCATGATTGTTCATAACAAAACCATATTCAGAAGTTTGATAAATCGATTTCAAACTGAAATTATCACTAAAATTATTAAATTCTTGATTTGTAAGTTGTCTTATAATCATATAAATCACCACCACAATTATATCATAAAAAAAAATAGTTTTAAACTATCTTTCAACAAAAGAACTACACATAGTATTTTCCTTACTAGAATTTACTGAATTACAATTTGTAATGTTAATAATATTTAATAAACACTCATTACTTCTAAAATCACAATTCACACAACTTTTAACGCTACAATTAATTTTACTCATATAATCACCACTAATAATGTGTTCAAATTGTAAAATATTATACATATTACTGATTATAAGTTGACATAAATTAAATTATAGTGTATAAATTATTATTGAAGGCAGGTGCTTATGAATTTAGTAATAGTAGAATCCCCAAGCAAAAGTAAAACAATAGAAAAATACTTAGGAAAAGACTTCATAGTCTTATCAAGTAAAGGACATATAAGAGATTTATCAACTAGAGGTAAATATGGATTAGGAGTAAATGTTGAAGAAGATTTCAAACCTGATTATATTACAATCAAAGGTAAATCAAAAATGGTCACTGATTTAAAAAAAGAAATCAAAAAATGCGAGAAAGTATATCTAGCAACCGATCCAGATCGTGAAGGAGAAGCAATCTCATGGCATTTATACGACGCTTTAAGTTTAAGTGATAATTACGAAAGAATAGTATTTAATGAAATTACCAAAGAAACAATTTTAAATAGCTTTAAACATGCTAGAAAAATTGATATGGATTTAGTTAATTCTCAAGAAACAAGAAGAATCTTAGACAGAATAATAGGATTTAGATTAAGTAAATTAATGCAAGCAAAAACAGATGGTAAATCAGCAGGAAGAGTCCAATCAGTAGCATTAAAACTAATTGTTGATAAAGAAAGAGAAATTGAAAAATTTATTCCAGAAGAATATTGGTCAATAAAAGGTATATTTAAAGAATTTGAAGCAGAATTATTTAACTATAACCATAAAGATATTGAAATAAAAAATGAAGTAGAAGCAAATGAAATTTTATCTAAATTAACAAAATCTTTTAAAATAGATAAAATAGATAAAAAAGATAAATTTAAAAAATCAAACTTACCATTTATAACGAGTACACTACAAAGAATGGCATCAACAAAACTAGGATTTAATGCTAAAAAAACAATGTCAGTTGCTCAAAAACTATATGAAGGTATTGAACTTGCTAACGAAACAACAGGTTTAATAACATATATGAGAACAGATTCAACAAGATTATCAGATGAATTTATTAAACAAACATTTGGTTATATAAAAGGAAAATATGGTCAAGAATATATTGGTATAGTAAAACAAACTAAAGCTAAAGATAATGTTCAAGATGCCCACGAAGCAATTAGACCAACAAGTATTAATAATACACCAGAAAGTGTTAGACCATACTTAAAAGATGATGAATTTAAATTATATAGAATGATTTATTACCGTGCCTTAGCTTCATTAATGAGTGATGCTAAAACAAACAACACAACAGTAATATTCGATAACAATAATTACCAATTCAAAACAACAGGGCAAATTATTATCTTTGATGGGTATTTAAAAGTATACAAAGATTACGAAGATACCAAAGAAACAATTTTACCACCATTTGATGAGTATGAATCAGATACTATCCCAGCACTAGATATAGAAAGTGCTCAACACTTTACAAAACCACCAGCTAGATATTCAGAAGCAAAACTAATCGAAGAAATGGAAAAATTAGGAATAGGTAGACCAAGTACTTATGCGTCAACTATCGATGTTTTAAAAAATAGAAGTTATGTAGAAATAATCGAAAAAAAATTCAAACCTACAGATATTGGGGTTCAAATAACAGATAAATTACAAGAATGCTTTTCCCATATAATTAATGTTGAATATACAGCTAATATGGAAACAGATTTAGATAAAATCGCAACAGGTGACCAAGAATGGGTAAAAACTTTAAAAGAATTTTATAATGAATTTGAACCAGCAGTCCAACAAGCTTTTGATCAACTACCACAAAAAGAACTAGTAAAAACTGGGGAACAATGCCCAGAATGTAGTAGTGATTTAGTAATTAGAAATGGTAAATTTGGACCATTCACAGCTTGTAGTAATTTTCCAGAATGTAAATACATTAAACAAGAACCACGACAAGAAATAGAAGTTTCTAACTGTCCAAATTGTGACGGGAAAATAGTTGAAAAAAAATCAAAAAGAGGAAAAGTTTTTTACGGATGTAATAATTATCCTAAGTGTAAAACAGCATTTTGGGATAAACCATTAAACGAAACTTGTCCAAAGTGTAATAGTGTCTTAACACAAAAAAATAAAACAATTAAATGTTCAAGTTGTGAATTTGAAAAAGAAGATTAGTACATTATTAACTTTAGAATAGAAATTAAATGTTTCTATTCTTTTTTTTTGACATTTTATAACAACATAACTATGTATAATTATAAATATAATATAAAAAGGAGGACTATGAAAAAATTAAAACTAAAAAAAAGATATAAACTAAATTTTATATTTTACGTAATATTAATAATAATTTTATATCTTATAATTAAAATAAGTTTAAATAACTTCACATTTATAAATTCCAATGAATTATTTATAAAAAAACTCCTCAGTCATTCAAACTCACATTTAACAGATTATGATAATAATACAATAACTAAAGAACTATTAAAACTAGTAGATATAAACATCGAAAACCCTATAACACTACTAAATAAAGATGTAAAATTAGTATCTAGTGAACCAGTACAAATGTTTAATTATATTAATAACCAAAATATAGTAAGTAATCCAGTAATATACATTTATAACACCCATCCGCTAGAATATTATATCGGTGATTTCCAAACTGAATATAACTTAAATCCAGGTGTTTTAACTGCAACATATTTACTTCAAGAAAAATTAAATGCAATAGGTTTAAATACCATAGTAGAAGAAAATAATGTCAATAACTACTTAATAAATAATAATCTAACATACAACGATTCCTATGAAGTATCACGAATATTCTTACAAGATAAATTAAATAAATATAAAGACTTAAAACTCATTATAGATATTCACAGAGATGCAACAACAAAAGGAGTATCAACAACAACTATAAATAATGAAAGTTACGCTAAAGTAATGCTTGTTATGAATAAAAGCTATACTAATTACAATAAAGCCCAAACACTACATAACATAATAGAAACCAATTATCCTACCTTAACTAGAAATATATTTGAAAAAATATACCACTTTAACCAAGATTTAAACACCAATGTAATGTTGTTAGAAATAGGAAGTGATAAAAACACATACGACGAAGTGCTAAACACGATAGATGCTTTAGTAATATCAATAAAGGAGTATTTAAATGAATAAAAAAAAGATAAATAAAGTATTAAAATTTATATTATTTTCCTTATTTGCAGTTTTTATAACAATCTTTTTAAGTAACGAATATGGCTATTATGAATACCAAAAAGCTAAACAAGTAACACTAACAGAAGAACAAATAAAAAAATTTGAAGAAGATGTTAAAAATGGCAAAGATATATCAATAGAAGATTACTCAGTAAACACAACAAAAAACTATCAAACATCACTTTCAAAAGCTGGACTAAACTTATCAAATTCAATATCTAAAATAGTAAAAGATTCAGTAGAAGGATTCTTTAACTCAATTTCCAACATAATAACTTCCTAAACAAGATTAACTTCTTGTTTTTAATTGACAAAAAAAATATATATGTGTTAATATAATATATAGAATAGAGGTACATAATGAAAAAAACATTTACTTCAATGCCGTCAACTTAAGGAATAAGTGTGTTTATAAAGTATAGTAAATAAAACAAAATTTTTTAAAAAGGATGATGAAAATATGGAAAAAAAGAAGAGAAAAACTCTTAAGTTGACAACATTGGCATTTACTTTAGTAGAATTAACAGCAGTATTAGTTATATTAGGAGTAATATTAATGATTATCATACCAATTGTTAATAATTCTATTAATGAATCTAAACAAAAAATGTATGATGAACAAATAGATAGAGTAATTAATGAAGCAATTAAATACTCAATCAATAATGATTTAGGTTATGAAGATGAAATGTACAAAACATTACCATTTGATGACTTACTAAAAGATGGTTTAATAACAGAAATACCAATTGATCCATTCACAAATGAAGAATTGGAAGGGTGTCTTGTATACTCTTGGATGAATAATTTAGATAATTATGATATTAAATATGATAAAGATTGTGATCCAACAGATGATAATGCTGGATTTATAGTTACTATCGACTTAGTTCCATCTAAAACATCCCCAAATGGTTGGGTTAATAGTGATTATACCGTAGATGTAGTAACTAATGCTAGTGATAATAAACACTGTATTAGTAATACAACGTGTACACCTAATATCGAAAATACTGATATTAATATAAATACAGATGGAATATATACAGTATGTGCAGTAGGAATAAAAGGTAGTAGAGAATCAGAAATAATATGTGAAGAATTTAAACTAGATAAAACAACTCCAACAATAACACCAAAACCACAAGAAGTAAATATTCTAGAAAACACTGACTTAAATTCAGAAGACTTATTTGATGTAACTTATGGAATAAGTGGAGGAACTACAACTTGTGCACCTGCTAATTTAAATACTCTAACCCAAGGAACACACACAATTACTTGTACTGCAACTGGTAATAATGAAAAAACTTCCCAAGCAACTAAAGAAGTTAAAGTTTACTCAAGTACAGTAGATATTGCTTTAGTACCAACAAAAACAGCTTCAAACGGTTGGGTTAATAGTGATTACCAAATAAATGTTAATACTAATGGTACAAGCTATACATATTGTATTGGAACTAATTGTACACCTAACTTAACAGGAACAATTAATATCAATACAAATGGAATTTATAATGTTTGCGCTATTGCAACTAATGGATTAATAAATTCAGAAAAAGTATGTGGTGAATTTAAATTAGACAAAACAACACCAATAATTACATCTAAACAAGAAAATATTTCTTTAAATAGAAATACAAATTCATTAATTAAAGATTATTTCAATACAACATTTGGACCAAGTGGAGGAGATTACACTTGTAATTTTACTAATACTAATGAATTAAGTGATGGCGATAATAATATAACTTGTACAGCAACAGGTAATAATGGTAAAACAAGTACAATAACTAAAAACTTTCAAATAATAGTACCTAATTTAATGGTGGATGGAGCAGAATTCAAGAGTAAAATTTATAATTATAAAAGTACAATAAAACAAATAAATTTTTATTCAATTAAAACTGGAAAATATGATACTGCTACAATTAAATGGGACTTTTCAGAAGAAAATAATGAAGCAGTTGTAGGATATATAGAAGAAATAAATGGAGAACAAATATTAAATATTGAAGCCAACGGAAAAATTATAGCACATGAATTTATCGGTGGTTTAGGTGAAAAATACGCAATGTTTTCAGAAATGAATTTAAAAACAATTAATTTTAATGATAATTTTGACACAAGTAATGTTAGAAATATGTCTTATTTATTTTCTTCATCGTCTATTTTAAGTTTAGATTTAAGTAGTTTTGACACAAGTAATGTAAGTACTATGAAAGGTATGTTTAATATTGCATTAGGGTTCACAAATTTAGATTTAAGTAACTTTAATACAAGCAATGTAACTGATATGTCTAATATGTTTAGAAATACAGTAAATGTAACAAAACTAGACTTGAGCAGTTTTGATACAAGTAAAGTAAAAAATATGTCTTATATGTTTTATTATACAAGGGATTTAGTAAATTTAAATATAAATAGTTTTGATACAAGTAATGTAACAAATATGGGCGGTATGTTTTATGACTTAAGTAATCTAACAAGTTTAGACGTAAGTGATTTTGATACAGGTAATGTGACAAACATGTATAGTATGTTTTATAGTGTAAGTAGTATAACTAGTTTAAATGTAAGTAATTTTGATACAAGTAATGTAACAGATATGTCTAGAATGTTTTATAATGTAAGTAGTATAACTAGTTTAAATGTAAGTAATTTTGATACAAGTAATGTAACAGATATGTCTAGAATGTTTTATAATGTAAGTAGTATAACTAGTTTAAATGTAAGTAAATTTGATACCGGTAATGTAACAAACATGTCTTATATGTTTAGAGGATTAAATAGTTTAACACATTTAGATGTTAGTAATTTTGATACAAGTAATGTAACAAATATGTATCATATGTTTGGGTATTTAAGTAATTTACCAAGTTTAGATTTAAGTAGTTTTGATACAAGTAATGTAACAAATATGGGCGGTATGTTTAACGGTGCAAGTAGATTAACCAATTTGAATATAAGCAGTTTCAACACAAGTAATGTAACTAATATGTCTTATATGTTTTCTGGTGCAAGCAGTTTAACAAATTTGGATTTAAGTCATTTTAATACAAGTAATGTAACAAATATGTCAGCAATGTTTCAGTGGTTGGAAAACTTGCAAACCATTAATCTTACCAATTTTTTAACGAACAAAGTAACAAATATGTCGTACATGTTTAATGGAGTTATAAGTTTAACTGAATTAGATTTAAGTAGTTTTGACATAAGTAATGTAACAAATATGTCACATATGTTTTCTACTGCTCTTAGAGTAGATAATGCTTACGCTAGAACTCAAGCTGATGCTACTAAATTTAATTTAAGTTTTAGTTATCTTAATTTCAAAGTCAAATAAGAAGAAATTAAACTTTTCTTCTTTTTTATGTTTTGCTAAAGAAATAATCGTGATATAATAAACAAAGACATTTAAAAAGTTTCAAGGGAAATTGATTAAGACTTTCAAATTATTATTTTCCAATTAACTTTAATAATTATTAATTTATTAATAATATATAAATAAGTTAGTAATTAAATATAAGATACTAAGTGTTTATGATATAATAACTGAAATACTTAGTATATAAAAAAACACATAAAAAGATTTAATAATACGTAGCAGCACTGCAGAATTTTTAATATTTGAAGAACAAAAAAACAAAAATGAGGAAAATAGAGAAGTAAAAAGAAAAATTAAACATTATAATTTAGATGCAATTATATAATTGGATATAGAGTTAATTCAAAGAAAACAACCAATTTTAGAATTTGGACCACTTAAACTCTTGAAGAATATATTATTAAAGGACGGTATTAGATGAAGAAAGACTTAAAAAACCAAACAACATTTTCGGAAAAGATTATTTTGATGAAACTTTAGAAAAAATAAGAAATATTCGTACAAGTGAAAGACGATTTTATCAAAAAATTACTGATATTTATTCTAGTTGCAGTATTGATTACGATAAAGATTCTGAAATAACTAAAAAAATTTTTAAAACAGTACAAAATAAATTACATAGCTACTTTACACAAGATGACAAGAATTTTAAAATATACAAATAACCGTATATCAAAGGGATTAGAGAGGAAACTTGAAAATGAAACAATATATAAAAACAGAAATAACTGCTATAGATACAAAGGTAAATGTAATAAATATTGAAACTGATGAATATATATCACTTACAGATTTATTGGACGGTGGGAGAAAATAAATAACGAGAATTTCAAAGGTCATGAATTCGAGACCTTTGAAAGTAAATGAAAGCAAATTGTTAAATAAAGGAGAAACTGCAAATGAAAATAACTAAATATAATCAATCATGTTTGTTAATTAATACAAATGGAAAAAGGATATTAGTAGATCCAGGTACATTTGGATATACGGAAAAAATATTAAACGAATGTTGGATTAATATAGATAAAATATTTAGTAGTGATTTTGATAAATTCATGAAGTTAGAAGAAAAGAGGTAAATATGATAATAGGTAGTCACGTATCATTTAAAAGTGATACTCAATTAATAGGTAGTGTTAATGAAGCATTGAGTTATGGAGCTAATGCTTTTATGTTCTATACAGGCGCACCACAAAATACAGTAAGGAAAGATATAGAAGATTATAAAACAGAGGAAGCATTAAAATTAATTGAAAATGTAATTGATAAAAATAACATTATCGTTCATGCTCCTTATATTATAAATTTAGCTAATGGCAATGAATTTGCTCACCAATTCTTACAACTAGAAATAGATAGATTAGTTCAATTAGGGTTAGATAAATTAGTACTACACCCAGGAAGTGCAGTTAAATTACCTAAAGAAGAAGCAATGAGTAATATAATCAATGGTTTAAATAAAATAGATAACAAAGGAGTTACAATTTTATTAGAAACAATGGCAGGAAAAGGAACAGAAATAGGTAGAAATTTCGAAGAACTAAAAGAAATTATTGACAACACAAAATACGAATTAGGAGTCTGTTTAGATACTTGCCATTTAAACGATGCTGGATATGATTTAAATAACTTTGACCAAATTTTAGATCAATTTGATAAAACAATAGGGTTAAAATATATAAAATGTATCCATATTAATGATAGTAAAAATGATTTAGGAATGAAAAAAGATAGACACGAAAATTTTGGTTTCGGAACAATAGGATACGATAATTTAATTAATATAATATACAATGAAAAATTAAAAAATGTACCTAAAATACTAGAAACACCTTATATTAAAGGAACAAAAAAATCATATCCTCCTTATAAATTTGAAATTGATATGATTTTAAAAAAAGAATTCAATGAAAATCTAATTAATGACGTAAAAAGTTATTATAACGACCTTTAAAATTCAAATATAAATTTTCTATTTTAGTATATTGATTTAAACTAAGCTTACTTTTTAAATCATCTAAAACCTCACGAGGATTACCATATAAAATAGTTTTCCAATTATTTTTAACATGGTAATATATTAAATCAGTTTCGTCTTCATTTAAAAATACACCATTTTTAACAGCAAACTTATTAATATCATCAGTATTAATTTTTTTGATATAATCTTCAATTAATCGTTGCACATTATTCACCTCGTTATAATATATGCAATAAAGAAAGGATAAACTATGAAAAAGTATTATAAAAAAATATATAATGTAAATTCAACTAAAAAAAGTAATATAAAACAAGTTATAAAAAAAAGATATAATATTTTAACTATAATAATAATTACTGTTTTTACAATATTATTAAGCGGTCTATTTAATACTCAAATATTAAAAAACACTTTATATGAAAACAAAATTAACATTTTATCAAAAAACATAGTTTATTCAACATCAACACCAAGAGGAAGAATATATGATAGAAATGGACTAGTAATAGTCGATAATGAGGCAACAAAAGTAATTTACTATAAAAGACAACCAGGTGTTACAACTGAAATGGAAATAGAATATGCTTATAAAATGGCTTTATTGATTGATTTAAATTACACAAGTATTGATGATGAAGATTTAAAACAATTTTGGATATTACAAAATGAACAAGAAGCTAATAACTTAATAACAGAGGAAGAATATAATCAATATGAAGAAAGAAAATTAACGTATGACCAACTACAACAATTGAAACTAGATAGAGTAACTCAAAATCACATAGAAGAATATACTAATGTCGATAGATTAGCTAATTATATTTATAACCTAATGAATAAAGGTTATTCTTATGATGATAAAGTAATAAAAAAAGATAATGTTACTGATGAAGAATATGCTAAAGTAGCCGAAAATTTAACCTCACTAAAAGGTTTTGATGTTAGATTAGATTGGAATAGAGTATATCCTTATGGTGATACCTTCAGAACTATTTTAGGAACAGTATCAACCACGGAAACAGGAATACCATACGAATTAAAAGATTATTATTTAAATCTGGGTTATAGTTTAAATGATAGAGTAGGAACATCATATTTAGAATATCAATACGAATCCTTATTAAAAGGAGAAAAAACAGCTTATGAATTACTATATGATGGAACTAAAAAAATAGTTGATGAAGGTAGTAGAGGTAATGATATTGTTTTAACTATTGATATAGAATTACAACAAGCAGTAGAACAAATACTAATAGAAGAAATGATAGAAGCCAAAAGTGACCCTAACACCAAATATTATGACACATCATTTGTGATGATAACAGATCCAAACACTGGCGAAGTATTAGCTATGGCAGGAAAACAAATAAAAGAAATAAGTGAGAATGAATATGAAATATACGATTATTCACCAGGAGTAATTAATCATTCTGTAACAGCAGGATCAGTAGTTAAAGGAGCATCACACATAGTAGGGTATAATAATGGCGCTTTAAATATAGGTGAATTACGAAGTGACGAATGTATTAAAATAGAAGCAACACCAATTAAATGTTCATGGACTATTCTAGGAGTAAATGATGATATAAGTGCTTTAAAATACTCGTCAAATGTTTATCAATATAAAACAGCTATTAACGTTGGTAATGGTAATTACAAGTATGATGAGAGCCTAACTTTAGATGTTGAAGCGTTTGATAAATATAGAGAAGTATTCTCACAATTTGGATTAGGTGAATACACAGGAATTGATTTACCAAACGAATCAACAGGATATAAAGGAAATAGTACATTACCAGGACATTTATTAGACTTTTCAATTGGTCAATTCGATAACTATACAACAATACAATTAAACCAGTACATAAATGCAATAGCTAATGATGGTTATAGAGTAGAACCATACTTACTAAAAGCAGTTTATGAACCAACTAAAGAACCATTAACAGAAATAATATATGAGCAACAAACTACAATATTAAATAAAATTGAAACAGAAAGTATTTATCTAGATCGTGTACAAGAAGGCTTTAGACAAGTAATGATACCAGGAGGAACTGGTTATAGTTATATGCCTTACAATCAAAATCCAGCTGGTAAAACTGGTACAAGCGAAAGCTTTATTGACACAGATAGTGATGGTAATATTGATACAGCAACCATGTCAAATGCATTTATTGGATATGCTCCTTATGATAATCCTGAAGTGGCATTTACAGTAATTACTCCAGATATTTATTATCAAGAATCACAAAATGAAACAAGAAGTAGAGTAAATAGCGAAATTTCTTATAGAATTTCACAAAAGTACTTTGAATTATATAAATAATTTGTTATAATGTATAAAGGTTATTTAAAGGAGGGAAATTTATATGGCTAAGAAAAAAGGCGAAGCGAGAGAAAGAGTAACTCTTCAATGTACAGAATGTAAAATGGAAAACTACCGTTCTGAAAAAAACAAAAGAAATACAACAGATCGCTTAGAATTAAAAAAACATTGTCCAAAATGTAAAAAAACTACAGAACATAAAGAAAAAAAATAAGGAGGTAAAACATGTTTAATATCAATGATATAAAAAATGGAGTAACATTTATATTCGAAGGTAATATATATCAAGTTATAGAATTTTTACATGTTAAACCAGGGAAAGGTAGTGCCTTTCTAAAAACTAAATTAAAAAATTTACGTACTGGGTCAACAATTGAAAAAACATTTAATACTAATATTAAATTAGAAAAAGCAATGATCGATAAACAAAGTATGCAATTCTTATATGCAACTGGAGATGATTGTAATTTCATGAATATGGAAACATATGAACAAATTGAAATCACTAAAAAACAATTAGGTGATGATGCAAAATATTTAAAAGAAAGTTTAAATGTTGAAATAAGTTTTTATGATGGAGAACTTTTAGGAATATTATTACCAGAAAAAGTCGAATACGAAATCACAGAAACAGAACCAGCAGTTAAAGGTAATACTACAAATAACGCAACCAAAGAAGCAACATGCGAAAATGGTTTAATAGTTAAAGTACCATTATTTATTAATACTGGAGAAAAAATTATAGTTTCAACTAGTACTGGAAAATACGATTCAAGAGCTTAACAATCTCTTTTTTTGTTGCTTTTTTATTATATAAATTATATAATGTAGGTGGTGATTTAAATGGATAACAATTTAAAAAGAAGTATAATTTTACAACACTATCAATCCCCAATAAACAAAGGATTAATAGAAGATAATACTTATATAAAAATAAATATGGATAACGAATCATGTGTCGATCAAATAGATTTAATGATAAAAATAAACAATGATATAATAACAGATATTAAATTTGATGGTGAAGCTTGTGCTATATGTACATCATCAACCTCGATTATGATCGAAACATTACTAAATAAAACAATAGAACAAGCAAAAGAAATTATAAAAAATTTTGAAAATTTAATTGATGAAAAAGAATACAATGAAGAAATATTAGAAAGTGCTATTGTGTATGATGAAATATACAAACAACCAAATAGAAAAAAATGCGCCCTATTAAGTTGGTGGGGAATAAAAAAAGTATTAGAGGAAAACAAATGCAAGGATTAACACAAAAAACAGTAGAAGAAATATCAAAATTAAAAAAAGAACCAGCTTGGATGACTGAATTTAGAATTGAAGCTTTTCAAAAATTTCTAGAAATAGATGACCCAACATTTGGACCATTTTTAAATATAGATTTTAATGAAATAAACTTCTATAAAAAAATTAGTGATAAAAAAAACAACTGGGATGAAGTACCAAAAGATGTAAAAACTATATTTGATGAAATAGGACTAATAGACGCTGAAAAAAATTACTTAGATGGAGTAAAAGCTCAATATGAATCAGAAGCTATTTACCACAACATGTTAAAAGAATTAGAAGATAAAAATATCATATTTACAGATACAGATACAGCATTAAAAAAATATCCAGAAATATTTAAACAATATTTTAATAATTTAGTTAAATACGATGAAAATAAATATACCGCTTTAAATAGTGCTGTTTGGAGTGGTGGAACATTTATTTACATACCTAAAAATACAAAATTAGATAGACCTCTCCAAAGTTATTTTAGAATAAATAGTAAAAATATGGGTCAATTTGAAAGAACAATAATTGTAGTTGATGAAGATAGTGAATTACATTATATGGAAGGTTGTACAGCCCCTACCTATACATCAGATTCACTTCACGCAGCAGTAGTTGAAATATATGTTAAGAAAAATGCTAAATGCCGTTATACAACTATTCAAAACTGGTCAACAGATGTTATTAATCTAGTAACAAAAAGAAGTGAAGTATTAGAAAATGGAACTATGGAATGGATTGATGGAAATATAGGTTCAGGAATAAACATGAAATATCCATCATGTATTTTAAAAGAACCATATGCATCAGGAAATACCATTTCAATAGCAGTTGCTACTAAGAATCAAATCCAAGATGCTGGAGCTAAAATGATTCATTTAGCCCCATATACTAAAAGCAATATAATATCAAAATCAATTGCCTCAAGTAGCGGAATAGCAAACTATAGGGGAACAGTTAACATAACATCCCAAGCAAAACATTCAATAAGTAAAATAAAATGTGATACAATTTTACTTGATAAAGAATCAAAAAGTGATACAATCCCTGATAATATAGTATCAAACAATACATCAACAATTGAACACGAAGCAACAGTATCAAGAATAGATAAGAATCAATTATTTTACTTAATGTCACGAGGTATTGATGAAGAAAGAGCTAAAGAATTACTAATTATAGGATTTATAGACCAATTTAAACAACAATTACCTATGGAATACGCTGTTGAATTAAATGCATTATTAAAAGAATATTTTTAAAAAGGAGAATTATGAAAAAATTATTAATTTTATTATTACCAATATTAATTACAGGGTGCAATGATGAACAAAAAACATATGAAGAAGACTTCAAACAATTAGCTAATCAATATTACGAAGAATTTTTAAGTTCAAATGAACAAATTAAAGAATATACAATATCTCTAAAAACATTAAAAGATATGAATGACAACAATAAATACAATCTAGAAACATTAAATAATTGTGATGAAGAATCAACAATAGCTTTTACAATTGAACCAGAAACTAAAACAATAATTGAATATAATTTTAATTTAAAATGTGATTAAGGAATAAAATTCCTTTTTTTTTGAAAAAACATAAAAACTACAAAACTTATAAATTTAAAAAAACTAAAATTATAATTTTAAATATTTAATAACCAAATATTTAAAACAGTCAAAGTTAAATAAAAAAACAATAGAATTTATCATTTGTAACCATTTACTTATAATGTTATATTTATTTCGGAAGGAGGGAAAAAATGTTAAATCAATCAATTTTGGTTGGAAGAATAGTACAAGAACCTGAAGTAAGAGAAACAGAAAATGGAACTAAAGTTACTAATATTACTTTAGCAGTTCAAAGACCATTTAAAAACACCAACGGAGAATATAATACCGATTTCATATCATGTGTATTATGGCGAGGAATAGCAGAATCAACAGCTGAATACTGTAAAAAAGGAGATTTAATAGGAATTAGAGGAAGAATCCAAACAAGAATTTATGATGAAGAAAATACACCACAAAATACAGTTGAAGTAGTAGCAGAAAGAGTTACATTTTTATCAAGTAAAAAAGAAAATAACGAAAAAATATAATCACAAACTTTCACCAAAAATCTCAAAAAAGAGAAAATATTAAAATAAAAAATCTCACTCGAGATTTTTTTTAAATAACTCATAAAATATTACATCCGGCTTTTGCTCGAATATCAGTGCTATTTTATAAGCTAATTCATAAGATAATTTTCTTCTATTATTTTCAATCTGCCAATAATAAGATTTACTAATACATAATAAATCTGCCATATATTGGCAACTATATTTTTTTTCTAATCTATAATCTTTTAAACTTTTCATATACACCTACCTAAATAAATTATACATTAACTATTAGTTAATTTCAATACTTTTCAATAAACTTATAGTTAATATTTGTAATAAATAACAATATTTGGTATAATGTGTACATATAGGAAACGAGGGGTAATATGAATATTGGAAATAAAATATTAACAGCACGAAAAAAACTAAATATGTCCCAAAAAGATTTAGCTCTTAAACTAGATGTTTCAACAGCTGTTATTTGCGACTATGAAAAAGATAGAAAATACCCAAAAATACAAAATTTAAAAAAACTAATAGAAGTATTACAATTAGATTCTCAAAAATTTTTAGATATTAATGTTAAAATGATTGATTTAACAGCTGATGAATTAGTTTTAAATAGAATAAAAGAAAATAAAGAAATATATAATTTAATTTTAAATAATTACGAAGAATTTAAAAGAAGAGTAAAGTAACTCTTTTTTTGTTTATTACAATTGAAAAATAAATACTATATATGTTATAATTATAAAAGGTGAGTGTATGAAAATAATAAAAATAACTTTACAATTAACTTTAATTACCTGTTTATTTACTGCTAATATGATAGTTCCACAAGCAGCTGAAAAAACTTTAGGACAATTAAAAATCGAACTTGATGAATACATAGAAGAATATGAACAAAATAAACTACAAACTGAACTAGATCAACAAGAAATCATTAATGCTAGAAATAGAATAGATGAAATTAATATCAGAATCCAAGAAATTGCAACTGAAATAACAACACTAGAAGAAGAAATAAAAAGACTTGATGAAGAAATAATAAAAAACGAAGCAGAAATAGAAGATATATTATCTTTTGCTCAAATTCAAAATGGTGAATCAGCTTATTTAGAATACGCATTTGGAGCTCAAGAATTTACTGATTTTATTTATAGATTAGCGGTTTCAGAACAAATTACTACCTATAACGACCAACTAATAGAAATACAAAAACAAAATATAGAAGATAATAAAACAAAACAACAAGAACTAAATACCAAAAAAGCATCCCTTACAACAGAACAATCTAATTTATCACAAGAAATAAAAAAAATAGAAGCTTCTTTAAGTTTATTAGAAGATGAAGCTTTATCAATCGAAGAAATGATCCAAGCCAAAGAACAAGAAATAAAAGTTTTTACAGATAGTGGATGTACTGATGATCAAACATTAAGAGAATGTCAATATTCAATTCTACCAGAAGATACATCATTTTGGAGACCTATGGAAAAAGCTTATATTTCTGGTGAACTAGGATTATATGGAAATAGAGCAAGTTGTGGTGGCGAAGTAGCGTGTTTCCACTCAGGAATGGACTTTTCAGCAGCGAATGGAAATAGTGGAACAGTACCTATTTACTCTGCAGCAAACGGTATTGTAGTATATACAACCAATTATTCGGGGTATGCATGTTCACCTAGAAGAGTATATATCCAACACAATGTTGATGGAGTAATTTATACAACAGGATACTTACACATGCATTCAGTAAGTGTATCAGTAGGAGATTATGTATCAAAAGATGATAAAATAGGTACAATGGGTGGTTATGAGTCAACAGATACCTGTTCAACAGGAGCACATCTTCACTTTGAAATATCAACAGGAGGATTTTCTGGAAGTTCAATAACACATTATTCACAAAGATTCGACCCAGCAACAATAATGAATTTTCCAGACGAAGTATGGGAATATTGGTACGATAGAACTACAAAATATTAGAAAAGTTAACACGAGTTAACTTTTTTTAACCATTTAAAGTACCAAAAACATAAAAAAAATGATATAATTATGTAGTGGTGATTAAATGAAAAAACTAGTAATTATATCTATATTACTTTTAACAATTGGTTGTCAAAACAACGAAACTGTTGAGTATAAATTAGATAACAATAATTATAAAGTAGCAGTACCTTATAAAAATTCAATAAGCAATTATACAAAAGAAAGTTATGATACAGAAACAAGTGAAAATATGCTTATTGAAATAATGAGCAACTATCTAAATCCAAATACTTACTTTTATGAAGAAGGACAATATTTAACGACAGATATTATAAAAGAAATTCTAAATGAGTTAGATGAAGATACAATAACTCTTTACGAACAAAACTATATAAAAGATAATGAAATAAATATAGTAGTTGGTGTAATTACAAAAAACATGAGTGATGATGAAATGAAAGACACTCTAAATAAAACTTACACCAAACTTAATTCGATTTTTGAAGATAAAAATATAATAACCGTACTTTTTAATGAATCAAACAATATGTTAAATGGAAGTTATAAATACATACTAGAAAACGATAAATTACAAGAACTAAATTACCAGTACCAATTTTTAGATGGTAATTATGTCATCGAAAAAGACATGAATACGTATAATGGGTTTTCAGATATAAAAAACAATTTAAATGAACTAGAATTATTTATAAATGGAATTGGATTATATAAAAATGAAATTTTAGATGAAATATTAATCACAATCAATAAAGATTACTTAAAAACAAGTGAAATACTATATATAAGTGAAATAATAACAGCTAAATTAAGTAATTTTAACAACAATGTTTATGTTAGAGTTAACTTCTTTAGTAATAGTGAAATAAAAGCAACTATAACAAAAAAATCAAATGATTTAATAGATCTACACATTTTGGAGGGATAAAATGAACTTAGAAGAAAAAATAGAACACATAGCTAAATTAGCTAATTTAAAACTAACAGATGATAAAGAAAAAATGAAAAAACAAATACCAGCTATTTTAACAGAAATAGATAAAATACTAGCTTTAGAAGTTGATGAAGAAGTAATGATAAGCCCTTCACTAAACGTAAATAACTTCGAAGACGACTTAATAAAAGACCATATAGAAAAAGAACAACTATTTAAAAATTCAAAAAATAAAACTGAAATATATATAAAAGTACCAAAGGTGATAGAATGAAATATTTAAATAAAAGTATTGAAGAAATTAACGAATTATTAAAAAATAAAACAATAAAACCAATTGACTTGGTAAATGAAAGCTTTGAACTTATAAAAAATGATAAAACAAATTGTTTTATAACATTAAATGAAGAAGAAGCAAAAAAACAAGCATTACAATTAGAAAATAAAGAAGTCGATTCATTATTATTTGGATTACCAATTGTTATTAAAGACAATATTGTTACAAAAGATTTAAAAACAACATGTGCTTCAAAAATGCTTGAAGACTTTATTCCAATATATGATGCAACAGTAATTAAAAAAATCAAAGAAAATAACATGATTATAATTGGTAAAACTAATATGGATGAATTTGCAATGGGTTCAACTGGAGAAACATCTTATTTCAAAAACACATTAAACCCAATCAACCTAAATAAAGTACCAGGTGGTTCATCAAGTGGAACAGCAGCAGCAGTAGCATCAGGATACGCTTTTCTAGGTTTAGGTAGTGATACAGGAGGAAGTATTAGACAACCTGCATCATTCTGTGGAATTGTAGGAATGAAACCAACTTACGGTACAGTATCACGATATGGATTAATAGCATTTGCATCTTCACTAGACCAAATAGGTCCAATGACAAGAACAGTAAAAGAAAATGCTTTATTACTTAACATAATAAGTGGATATGATAACAATGACCTTAATTCAAAAAAAGACAACGAAAAAGATTATACAAACTTAATAGACAAAGACATAAAAAAATTAAAAATTGCTATTCCAAATTATTATATGAGTGATGTTATAAATAAAACAGTAAAAGATAAAATTATAAAAGTATCTAAGTTACTAGAACAACAAGGATGCCAAATAGATTATATCGACATAAACTATTTAGAATACGCAATACCATTATATCAAGTTATAGCACTAGGTGAAGCAAGCAGTAATTTAGCACGTTTTGATGGAATAAGATTTGGTTATAGTGCTAAAGAAAAAACAGTAAAAGATATTTATTTAAATTCAAGAACAGAAGGATTTGGAGCTGAAGTAAAAAGAAGAATTATGGTAGGTTCATATATTCTAAGTGGTGAAAATGCTCATATCTATTATGAAAAAGCACTAAAAATAAGACAAGCAATGACAAATAGCTTTAAAAAACAATTTGAAAAATATGACTTAATTATAGGACCAACAAATACCAATGTCGCTTATAACTTTAATGAAAAAAGTGATGATGCATTAAAAACATTTTATGATGATTTACTTACAATTCCAGCTAATATGACAGGATTACCAGCCCTTTCACTACCAATAGGATATAACGAAGAAAAACTACCAATTGGTATGCAAATAATAGGAAACTACTATAAAGAAGAAGTTATTTACCAATTAGCTAGTTTCATTGAAAAACAAACAGGAGGTAACATATGAAAGCAACAATAGGAATTGAAGTTCATGTTGAATTAAAAAGTAAAGCCAAAGTATTTTCAAATAGTAAAAATAACTTTAACGACGATGCAAATACTAATATTTCTTTAATAGATTATGGTTATCCAGGAACATTACCTCAATTAAATAAAAAAATAATTGATTTAGCTTTAAAAACATCACTAGCTTTTAATTGTAAAATAAATAGAACAATGAATTTTGATAGAAAAAATTACTTTTATCCAGATTTACCAAAAGGATATCAAATTACCCAAAAAGATACACCAATCGGTTACGATGGATTTATAAAAATAAGTAATAAAAATATTGAAATTGAAAGAATTCATATTGAAGAAGATACTTGTAAAAGTATCCATACAACAGCTACTTTATTAAATTTTAATAGAGCAGGAGTACCTTTAATTGAAATAGTAACAAAACCATGTATTGAAAATGGTGATGAAGCAATTGAGTACTTAGAAAAACTAAGACAAACACTATTATATTTAGGTGTTAGTGACGTAAAAATAGAAGAAGGATCTATGCGCTGTGATGTCAACGTTTCAGTTAGTAATACTGATAAATTAGGTACAAAATGTGAGGTTAAAAACATAGGTTCAATCAGTAGTGCTAAAATAGCAATCGATTATGAAATCAAAAGACAAACAGAATTACTAAATAAAAATGAAACTATAAAAGAACAAACAAGACGTTTTGACGAAAAAACAAAACAAACAGTTTTAATGAGAGAAAAAGAAACAGGTAATGATTATAGATATTTCAAAGAACCAGATTTACCACTTGTTTATATTGATGATGAATGGTTAGAAAATACTAAAAAACAAGTAACACTATTACCAGATGAATTAAAAGATACCTTGAAAAACCTAGGATTAAATCAAAATCACATTAAAACATTAATTGATAACATAAAATTATGTCATGTATTTAATTCTTTAAAAGATGAGTGTAATCCTGTTATAGCAGCTAATTTACTTACAGGTGATGTTCTAGCTTATTTAAATAAAAACTTAATAAAAATAGAAGAAAGTTTATTTTCTAAAGAAAACTTCATAATATTAGTAAATAGTTTAGATAATAAAGAAATCACAAGCAATGATAAAAAAGATTTAATAGAAAAACTATTTATAGAAAATTATAATATAAAAGAAGATATCAAAACAATAAAAAATAATTCATTATCTAATGAAGAAGTAGATAATATTATTAATAACATTGTTAATAATAATCCAGAATCAATAAAAGATTATAAAGAGGGAAAAGATAAAGCAACAAAATTTTTAATGGGTCAAATAATGAAAGAAACAAAAGGGAAAGCTAATCCTATATATACTAATCAAAAATTAATTGAAACATTAAATAATGCTTTAAATTAAGGGAGTGTAATATGAAATTTTTAAAAAAATATAGAAATGTAATTATTGTAGCAGTTATAGTTGTTATATTATTATCTTTAGCAACTTATACATTTTATAGAATGTTTTATCCAAATGCCGGAGTAGATGTATACGGTTCAAGAACCGAAGGTATTCCTATGATAGAAAACTCTATTTTAGAAAATATAAATAATAAATTAAAAGAAAGTCCAAACGTTACAGAAGTAAATTCACGTATTTCCGGAGCATTAATAAAATTTAATGTAACACTTACTGAAAATACTTTAGTAGATACATCTAAATCATTAGCAAATATAATACTAGAAAATTTAGAAAAAGATATAACTGAAAACTATGATATTGAAATAAATTACCAAGGTACAGATACATATTTACCAATGGTAGGATATAAATCAAAACAAACTACAACCTTTACATTTACAGAAAACAAAGAAAGTGTGGTAGAAGATGAAGGTTAAAAAATATTTAGTTGTTGTTATTATAATAATTATTTTAATAGCATCAGCAGCATATTTCTTATTAAAAGAGGATAGTAATACCTCATTAAACGTTTTGGAACAACAATGGATTGATAGTAATAAAAATAACGTTATTGACTTATCAATCGTTTCAGATGTACCAATTTTAAGCTATAATGGTCAAGGTATTGCAATAGACTTTTTAGATTCATTAAAAGATGAAACTAACTTAACTTTTAATAAAGTATCTTACAAAAAAGATCAAACAGCAAGTACACCTTATTCAATAAAACTTACAGATAGTTTAAGAGATGATAATTTAAAAATTTACGAAGACAATTATGTAATTCTAACAAAAGATGGAATAATATTTAATTCTATAGATCAATTAAACGGACTAAATATAGCAGTTTTAAATGAAAATTTAGAAAATATAAATAATTATTTACCAAATTCTAAAGCTTCATTCACACCATTTAATACAGTAGATGAAATGATTACAGAATATAATGCTTCAACAGAACTAGATGGTATAGTTTTATTAAAAACAACAAACTTAGACTTAATATTACAAAATAATTACCAAATATCTTATGATATTTCAGAATACAAAATGTATTATGTTTTACAATTTGGTGAAGAAGAAAGACTTAATTCAATCCTAACGAAATACTTCAACAATTGGTCAAAAGACAATTATGAAGAATCATATGGAGATAACTTTACAAATAGTTATTTAAGTTTAACTGATGCAAGCGATAATGAAATAGCCAATTTTAAAAGTAAAAGATATGTTTATGGTTATATCGATAATGCACCATATGATACACTTTTAAATTCACAATTATTAGGTATTAATCCAAGTTTATTAGGTTTATTTTCTACCTATACAGATACAGAAATATCATATAAAAAATATGAAAACATTGAAAGATTAGTAGATGCCTTTAATAAAAATGAAATTGATTTTTATTATGGTGTTAATGAACCAAAAGAATATAATATAGACGTTTATGAAACTAAAGAAGTCTATAATAATCAAATTGTAATTTTAAATAATATAGAAAATACTGATTCATATTCTACTATAAAATCAATTAATAAAGTAGGTTCTATAACTAATAGTAATACATCAAAAATTTTAAGCGATCAATCTATTCAAGTAAATAATTACAATACACTTGAAGAATTATTAGAAAGTAAAGAACAATACATTATATTAGATATGCAAAATTATAATTATTACAAAAGTCAATTAAATGATTATATAATATCAGATATAGTAGATATTACAGATTTAAAATTTAATATAAGACAAATATCAGAATCAATGTTATTTAGTAATTTCCTAGATTTCTTTATATCATTTACTAATACAGAAAAAGTAATAAACATGGGACTTGAAAGTACTTTATTAATTAATGAATTCCCATATTTACTTAGAAATACAGCTATCATATTAGGGTTAATTTTTGGTATTTTACTTATTATTTTATTGATAGTAAAAATTAAACCAAAAAAATTAAACACTACATTTTCAAAAGAAGATAAAATAAGATATACAGATGCTTTAACATCACTTAAAAACAGAAATTATCTTAATGATTCAATTGACAAATGGGATACAAGTGAAATATACCCACAAGCTATAATAATAATAGATTTAAAAAATATAGCATATATTAATGATAATTATGGTCATGCAGAAGGTGATACAGTAATCATTCAAGCAGCTAATACTTTAATTACAAACCAATTAGAAAATACAGAAATATTAAGAACAAACGGTAACGAATTTTTAATATATATGGTTGGATATAATGAAAAAACAGTTATAACACATATTAGAAAACTACATAAAGAAATGAAAGAATTAAAACATAACTTTGGATGTGCAATTGGTTATAGTATGATTAACGATGGAATTAAAACTATCGACGATGCTATTAACGAAGCTAGTTTAGATATGAGAAATAACAAAGAGGAAAATAATG
>CAYJEL010000002.1:0-42650 GCA_964369245.1 uncultured Muribaculaceae bacterium | reverse complement strand
CCAGTCTCTCATTAACCTTATCACTTATAATATTAAGTCTATTTTCTATTTTATCATTTAACTTAATAAAATCTTCATTTAACTCCTTACTAAAAGAAGATTTAAAATCACCAATTTCTCTTACAAGTCCAGTTTCTAATTTACCCAACCTCTCAGTAATATTAGACTCATTTACACCTTTAGTTAATAAAAATATAACTACTATTAGTATAACCACTAATAAAGCAATTATGATTATATCCATATCATCACCTATATAAAGTATACCATAATAAAGACTACCAAAGCAATAAAAAAACTTTAACCAATTTTAGCTAAAGTTTTACTACTTTCACTTTTACTCATATCCAAACCATTTTTTATATAATAAGGTAATAATTCTGAAATATCTTTAACTATTTCATTAGGTAAAAATAATTCGCCCTCACCTTTATATCCAGCACAAATTAGAGTGTGAAAAGAAGTTATCCCTACCTCTTCATCATCTCTAGCAAATTCCCTAAATTTATCTGAATAAGGATCACTATAGTTAACTATAATATCAGAAAGAAAAGATTCAGTATCTAAATAACTATTAAAATTACTAATAATATTATTAATTAACCTAGCATATAAATGTGTTCCCAACCTTTGTAATAAAAAACCTTTTTCATGTAAATACTTCAAAGTACTATACATTAATTTTTCATTAACAGATGCGCTAATTTCATTATAATTATAAAAATTAGCTAATAATGGAGAATCAATAAATAATTCACCCTTATTATGACATTTATAATCAGCAATTTTCTTTTTATATTTTTCATAATAAATATTTTCCATATAACATTCCCTTCTATTTTTATTGCTCAAAAAAAAGTCTGATTCTCTTAAAACTAAGTGACTCCGACTTTGAATAATCGTGTAGGAATTTATCCCGAGATAGCTCACAAAATGCTTATATCTCCTCACATAGACACTATTTTATAATATTTATTGTAATTTGTCAAATTCAAACTTGCAATAAAAAAAAATATACATTATAATATATTTAAAAAAAGGAGACACTATGACTATTAAGGATTTTTTATCATATGAAAACTCAGTAATCATCTTAAGTACAACTTGCATAGGCCTATATACAATTACAAATATAAGCAAAAAAATATTAAACAAATATAAAATTAACAAAGATTTTAAAACTAAGACAAAAGCAACTTTAAAAATACAAAATAAACCTACCATTACAAAAACAATAAGTGATAAAAATTATGAAGTATTTAAAAACCATATTTCATACAAATTTCCAACAATATCTTATGAAATTTTAGATTACAACTTAGAAAAACAAAAACAAAAACCTACTTTAATCAGAGAAATGATTGAAATGAACTATAATTATAAAGACTTTGAAGGATTTACCCAAAAGAATAATGAAAATATAGGACAAGCATTAACCTATGGATATAAAAGTTTAATCGAACAACACGTTTTTAAAAAAGAAGAAAAAAACTATTTTAAAGATATAACAAGAAAGCTAGAATTTATAATTGGAATAAACTTAATGCAACAACTATTTTTTTCATGCGATTTAAAAACATTAATACAAGAATTGGATAAATATCAAAACATTTTTAATACAACTGAAATTATAAGATTATTAGATTATATATATATTACCCAACAAAAAAAAGAAATATCAAAACAAGAAGCAAATTTAATTGAAATATGCAAAGAAAAAATAAACTATTATATTAATGAATTAAAAATAACTAAACTACTAACGAGCGATATTAAAAAAACTTCAAAGAAATCTGAAAAAATTCACCGTTTCTTTAAAAATCCAAATACCATAGATACCCTAGAAGACTTTGATTCTTTTATCAAATAAAAAAGGAGCTAAAAGCTCCACATCTGGGGGTTGAATTAAATCACATTTATATCGTGATAAATTCAAGCGTAGATCCTACGCACTTATAATTATACAATAAATAATACTTAAGTGTCAATTTAATCTAAATTACTTACATCACTAAGTAATTTTTTTATATTAACATCATTAATATAATTTAAACTATCAATTTTTGCCTGTTCTAGCAATTTGAAATCCTTTTTTAAATCAGCCAACTTAAACTGCATATCCCCACTTTGTCTTATCCCAAATAAATCACCACTACCTCTTAAATCTAAATCATGATTACTAATTTCAAAACCATCATTAGTTTTTGTCATAATATTTAATCTTTCTGTTTCATTATCACTTATCATTACAAAATATGATTGTAAATCATTTCTACCTATTCTTCCTCTTAATTGATGTAAAGTTGATAAACCAAAACGATTACTATCAAAAACAACCAAACAAGTGGCATTTTTAACATCAACTCCAACTTCTATAACAGTTGTAGAAATTAAAATTTGAAATTCATTTTTCAAAAACTTATCCATAACTTCTTCTTTTTCTTTATTAGATAACTTTCCATGCATAACACCAATTTTACAAATCTTCCCAAAAGCTAATGTTAACTTATTTTTTAAACCTTCAACATTTTCTAACTCAATTTTATCACTTTCTTCAATTAAAGGTGCTATAACATAAACCTGATGACCCTTTTTTATTTGCTCATACATAATTTGCAAAACATCCTTAATTGTTTTAGAATTTTTCAAAACAGAAATAATTTCTTTTCGACCACTAGGTTTTGTTTTAATAACTGAAATATCCATATCACCAAATAACGTAATAGCATATGTTCTAGGTATTGGAGTTGCACTCATATATAAAATATCTGGTTTAATACCTTTATTTCTAAAAACACTTCTTTGATTAACTCCAAACCGATGTTGCTCATCAGTAATAACTAATCCCAAATTATTATAACTAACCTTCTCACTAGTTAAAGCATGTGTTCCAATAATAACATCATATTCACCACTTTTAATCATATTATGTACTTTTACTTTACTACTAATTTTCCCAGTTAACAAACAAACTCTTATATTAGGAAATAACTTCTTAAAATTTTCAAAATGTTGTAAAGCTAAAATTTCAGTCGGAGCCATTAAAGCCCCTTGATAACCACTTAAATAATTAATATATAAAGCTATAAAAGATACAATAGTTTTACCACTCCCAACATCTCCCTGTAATAACCTATTCATTCTTTTTTCATTAGTTAAATCTTTATATATTTCATCAACACAACTAATCTGATCAACAGTTAAAGTAAATGGTAAAGTATTTATAAATTCATCAATAAACTTAAAATCAACATCTCTTTTTAACCCTTTATCATGTCTTTTAGATTTTAAATAATTTATTTTTAACATAAACAAAAATAATTCTTCATATTTTAAATGCTCAATAGCTTTATTTAACTTAGTAGTTGGATTATGTATTTCCTGTAAAGCATTACTTCTAGAAATAAAATTATATTTACAAATTAATTCATGAGGTATTACATCTTCACACAAAAATCCTAAACTATTAATTAAACTATTTATTTTATTTGAAGTTAAAGATTTAGTTGCGTGATAACAAGGTTCAATTATAGTTTTGTTTCCTAAACTTTCAAACCTAAGCTCATTAACCATTAATTTATTATCTTTTCTTGTATATTTACCAATTAATGTAAGTGCAGATCCAATTTTAATTTTATCTTTTAAATAACCCCTATTATATATAATACATTTAACAAAAACATTATCTACTTCAACTGTAAACTCCATCATTTCTCTTCTATTTTTCAAATATCTTACCACAGAGTCCCTAATTACAATACCTTCCACTACGCACATTTCATTATCTACTAAACCAGTATTAGATATATAATTATATTTATAAGGATAATAATTAATTAATTCATCACTATTATTAATACCTAATTTTTTTAGTTCATTCAACATTTTAGGACCAACACTTTTCACTTTTTCTATTTCCATTTAGTTCACCTTCTTCTTATATTATAGCAAACATTTTTTTGCTTGTCATTATATAATATAGACCACAAAATAAACTTTTCCTTTTAAAACAAAAAAATTATTAAATAAATCATTTAATAATTTCATAATCATAAAAATCTACAGGTTTTACATCTATATTCTCAATATTACCATCATAATCAACATCTATTTTAACTCTCACCGTACTAAAATCATATAAAGAACGATAAAAACCTAAAAAACTACTACCTTCCTCAGCATAACCTACATAAGCATAATCATAAAAAGGATTATTTTTAGTTATCTCATAATCAGGTTCAAAAACAAAATTATCAATATATATTACCTTACCATTACAATATAGAACAATTATCTTATCAGTAGTTTCATGGAGAGAATCATTTTTATACGTTTCATTAACCAAATCTAAATTGTTATAATCAATTTTACAAACTCCATCTTCAACAAAAACATAATCTGAATTTGCTTTAGAAGTATTTTTTGAATAATCAATAAATTCAGTTAAATCAACAACATGATTTTCATGAGTCAAAGTTGATAAATATTTATCTAAGTATAATTTATCTTCTTTAGATATTCCACTTTTGTCATAATCAGGACTTCTATACATACTTATTACAACATCACTTATATTAGTATAATAATTCACATCTCTTTTTAAAATGTTATTAATACTAATAATTAAAAACATTACTACAATAAAAGATATACCACCTATAATAACTTTCTTTTTCATTATTCACCAGCCATTCTTTTATCGCCCTCATCAATGCTATAAATATGATTAAAATCAAAACTAGCTACCCCATTAACGATAATATCATCATAAAAAGTCATATGTAAATGTGGTGCAAATCGTGGTTTACCTGTTTCAGAACTAATTCCTCCCGCAGTTCCACTAAATCCAATCAACTCACCAGCTTCAACACGCATATAACAACTATCCTCAGGACAATAATAACGAATACCCATTAAATGTGTAATAAATATTACCTCAATATCAACATTTACCGGTGGATCATAAGTTTCATTATTAGGATTTGGATCAACTACTCCATTAAATCGTACAGGTTCATCTAATCTAATTCTAACACTATAAGCTGTATCTTGACAATCAATAAGACCAGTATGACCATATTCAGAATATTCCAAAACTCCACTAGCAGGAGCATATACTGGAGTTCCCATATAAGTCAAAATATCCATACCATATTCAGGTCCATTATGAACATAATTCCCACTATAACCTCCAGCAGTATCAACAGGCCAAATGAAATTATCAAAATAAATTTTAGGATTTTCCAACTGTAAAGGATAATCATCAATTTTAGGCCATGCTCCTAAAGAAACACCTTGAGCTGTAGCAGGATAATAATAGTCTTCAGAATCAACTACCCATGCATCTCCATGCCATTCAGTAACGCTTTTTCCACCTTCCCAAAAATTTAAAGCTAAATCAGGCTGTGGAGCATATTCATATTCAGTTCCAGCTACACAAACAGCAGCATTTTTATTAGCTAAATTAGAATAATGCTTAGAAGGAGCTCCCAAACCATCAAAAGCTAAATCATCAGTAGTAATTTGAGGTAATTTACCTTGTTCAATTTGAGTTATAATATTATCTAACTCATCTAATCTTTCTTCCAATTCTTCTTTATCATCTTTATCAGTAACTTTAGCTACTAATAATGATGCTTTATCATAATAATATCTATTTTGCTTTAATTCAGCATCCAATAAAGCATCTTCAGCTAAATCATATCTTATATCACCTATGTCATCAGCATTAGCATCAGTAAAACACTTCAAATATTCTAATTCATTATCCCCCATTAAGCCTTGAGAAAATTCAATTGTTAAAGGAACTAACAATAAAATTACTAAAGCTACAATTCTAGTAATTATAGATTTTCTAATATTTTTTAACTTGCTTTCATCACCACTAATACCTTTTATTAAATCAACCATAGTTAAAACAATTAATAAAACAGGAGCTACAAACATAGCAATATTAACAAATGCTGTTATGATATAAAATATTGATAACACATCTGGATCAGAACAAATACTCATACATACACCCCTTATTTTATAATATTATAATCATTAAAATTAACACCATTAACTTCAATAACATCTATTTCAGTATCACTTAAATTAATAAAAACACCAATCTCACTACCATCATATATAGAACGATAAAAACCAATGTAATTATCTAAAGTAAAATTATATCCAATATAAACATAATCATGAACAGGATTTTCTAAAGTTTCCGAATATTCTGGCATAAAGCTATCTTCATAAATTTTAATTTGATAACCATCACAATATATAACAGCTGAATTTTCTACTGTCACATCTTCTATCAACTTAAAATCAATATCACCATAATAAATATAACACACATTATTCTCAACAATAACTCCCTCTGAATTATTCCAATTTTTATTATAATCAGTATTATCATCAATAAACTTATTTAAATTAACTAACTCATTTTCATGTGTTAAAGTTGATAAATACTCATCTATTTTAATAATATCACTTTTATTGATACCTGATGTAGAATAATCACTACTATCAAATAATGAAATAACTACCTCAGATATATTTTTATAATACTTTTCATCTCTTTTGTAAACAAAATTTAACAATAACAAAATAACTAATATTAAAACAACAATACCAAACGCAATTAAAAGTCTTTTAATATTTTTTTCCATTATTCACCAGCCATCCTAATATCACCAGAAGTTATATCATATAAATTTTCAATAACAGTAGATTTCAACCCAGAACTATAACTTCCACCATATAAAGTCATATGTAAATGTGGAGCATAACCTCCAAAACCACCAACAGCATTACCAACAAATCCAATCAATTGACCAGCTTTAATTTCTTGATTACACTCATTTCTTGAACATCTAAAAACTATTCCACTTAAATGAGTTAAAAACACCGTATCAAAAGTATAGCCATTAAAAGTTACAGATTCATCCATATTAATAGTAATAGAATAAGCATTTTCATCACACCCACGATATGTTGTATGTCCCCACTCAGAGTATTCTAAAGTACCATCAACTGGTGAATAAACAGGTGTTCCAATTGAAGACATAAAATCAATTCCATTGTGTTGATATACGAATTGGTACTTCCCTTCTGTACCATGATAATCAGAAGTTATTGGATAACTTAAACCATTATATGTTTTAACATTAGTTAATTGTGATGGATATTCTTTATAATTTGCAGGCCATGCACCATAAAGCTCTCCATTAACAGCTGGGTAAATATAATCATCTGCATCTAACATTCCTTTACTATCCCAGTAATTAATAACTTGTGACGGATCAGGTTCAGAACTTAATTGTCCACCACTAGTACAACCATAATCTTTACCATCACTTCCATAACCCACAACATCTAAACTACCTTCACCACCGACATTACCAGTATTACCAAAAATTAAATCTTCAGAAGTAAAAGGCTTCAACTTATCATTTTCAATAGAAGTTATAATATTATTTAAAGTTTCCAAACGATTAGTAAAATCATCCTTATCATCACTATCAGTTATTTTAGCTACTAATAAAGAAGCAGCATCATAATAATATCTCGTTTGTTTACTTTCAGCTAAAGATAAAGCTTCCTCTGCTAGTGAATATCTAATATCATTTATCTCATCTATATTCGCATTCGTAAAACATTGTAAATACTCTAATTCTGTTTCTCCCATTAAATTCTGCGAGAACTCAATAGTTAATGGTACTAACAACAATATTACAACCGCTATAATTCTAGTTATAATATTCTTTCTAGTACTTTTCATTTTATCAGGATCACCTGCTATACCTTTAATTAAATCAATCATAATCAAAATAATTAAAATAACAGGTGCTGCAAACATAGCTATTTCAACAAACGTTGTAATTATATAAAATATAGATAAAACATCTGGATTATTACAGATTTCCATAAACACACTCCTTAATTTATTATTTCATAATTATTAATATTTACAGGCCTAACTTCTATACTTTCAATATCATTATTATTTAACTTAATTTCTAATATAACAGTAGAACCGTTATAAATTGATCTATAAAAAGAATTAAATATATTATCTTCTTCAGTATAACCAATAAAATTGTAATCATACAACGGATTTTCTAAAGTCTCATTATACTCAGGATAAAAGTCATAATTATTAATCAAAAGCTCTTTGCCCATACAATTAAGTATTATTAACTGATCAGAAGTTCCATGATTATGTCCTTGTTCGAAATCTTCTTCATCGTTATATTCATATACAAAATTTAAATCATCATATTTTATAAAACACTTATTATTTTCTATAAAAACATTAGGAGAATTAGAAGCACTAGTACTATCCGCACCTTCCATAAACTTACTTAAATCAACAATATGATTTTCATGAGTTAATGTTGCTAAGTAACTTTCTAAATACTTTTTATCTTCTTTTGAAATACCAGAATTATCATACTCAGGACTTCTATACATTCCAATAACTATATCAGAAATATTTTTATAATATTTAACATCTCTATTATAAAGAGAACCAATAAAAGACAAAGATAAAACTATTACAACAAATACACCTAACACTATCAACATTAATTTAATTTTTTTATCCATTATTGACCAACTCCTTTTTCAAGACCTTGATCAGTATTATAAAAAGTGTCAAAAAAGTCACTATTCACACCGCGTTTTATATTTTTATCATAAAAAGTTAAATGTAAATGTGGCTCATTTGCATGTCCAGCAAATCCGATTAATTGACCTACTTTTACTTGAGTTTCACAAGTACTTCTTGGACAATGTTGTACAATTCCCATTAAATGAGTTATAAAAATATATTCAACATAAACATCATCGATTTGTACAGGAGTATCAAGTTCAATCCTTACTGAATAAGCTGTATCTTGACACCTCCTATAAGTTGTATTTCCCCATTCTGAGTAAACTAGAGTTCCGGATGCAGGCGCATATACTGGTGCTCCCATTTCAGTGGTAATATCATAACCATATTCAGGTCCATTATGACCATAATTACCTGCAACTATACCATTTAAAGGTTCAACCGGCCAAATAATATTTCCATTATAAAAAGTCATATTTGTAAGTTGTTCAGGTATTTCTCTAAAATTAGCTGGCCAAGCTCCTAAAGATGTCCCATCCGTTGCTTCCGGATAAATAAAATCAGACGCATCAAGTAAACCTTGTTCATCCCAATAATTAATTGCTATCGCAGGATCTGGTTGTTTGGTATACAAAGCTCCTCCACCAGTACACCCAGAAGCTTTACCATCAGTATAATAACCAGAAACAGTTAAACTACCAGTTCCACCAACATTTCCAGTATTACCAAAAATTAAATCTTCAGATGTGAAAGGTTTTAATTTACCTTGTTCAATAGAAGTGATAATATTATTTAAAGTTTCCAAACGATTAGTAAAATCATCCTTATCATCACTATCAGTTATTTTAGCTACCAATAAAGAAGCCGCATCATAATAATATCTAGTTTGTTTACTTTCCGCTAAAGCTAAAGCTTCCTCTGCTTGTGAATATCTAATATCATTTATCTCATCTATATTAGCATTCGTAAAACATTGTAAATACTCTAATTCTGTTTCTCCCATTAAACCTTGTGAAAACTCAATAGTTAAAGGTACTAATAACAAAATAACAACAGCTATAATTCTAGTTATGATATTTTTTCTAGTACTTTTCATTTTATCAGGATCACCTGCTATACCTTTAATTAAATCAATCATAATCAAAATAATTAAAATAACAGGTGCTGCAAACATAGCTATTTCAACAAACGTTGTAATAATATAAAATATAGATAAAACATCTGGATTATTACAAATATCCATAAAATCACTCTCCTAAACTTTTAAGTGTTTTCTTACCGCTAACCATGATCCAATCATACCAACAAATACTCCTATAACTAGTAATATTCCTGATACCATTAAAGAAAATGGCATTGGTTCTAACAATTTTATAAAAGGTGAAATATCTTGTAGACTAAATGCTACATAAAATTTTTCATAACCAATTATTGTAGCTATTATTGGAATAATAGATCCAAATAAACCAATAAATAAACCTTCTAAAATAAATGGAATTTTAATATTTATATTAGAAGCACCAACTAAACGCATAATTTCAATTTCCCTTTTTCTTGAAAAAATAGTTATTTTAATAGTATTAGTAATTAAAAATGCTGTAACTGCTACTAATGAAACAACAACCCATAAACTAACAGTTCTGATAGTAGTAAATACAGAAATAAGTTGTTCAATTAATCCCTCTCCATATTTAACACTTATAACATCATCAATTTCCATTAATTCTAAAGCAACACTTTCTAAACTATTAACATCAACAACTTTAACATTATAAGAATCAGATAAAGGATTTTCTTCTCTTGTTTCATACTTAGCTAATAAACTTTCATAAGCTTCACTACTAGCCATCATTTCATCACGAACTTGCATTTTATCAATAAATTCATAACTAGAAATATTATTTAATAATTTAATCTCATCATCTATTTCATCTATTCTTTCTAAACTAACATCAGCATCTAAAAAAACAACAATAGTTAAATCTTTTTCAACTTCTCTAGTAAAATTATTTATATTTAAAGATAAAATAATTGATAATGCAACAACTAATAAAGTAATTATAATACTAATTAACGAAGCTAAAGACAATGAAAAATTCCTAAAAATACTTTTGAAAGAATCTCTTATATTTCTAAATAAAATCCTAAATACTTTCATTGCTATACTCCCCTTCTGAAAAATCCTTAACAATACGTCCAGAATCTAATAAAATAACTCTTTTTTTCATTTTATTAACAATATCCTTATCATGAGTAACCATTATAATTGTTGTTCCCAATTTACTAATTTCATCCAAAACCTTCATTATTTCCATACTAGTATTTTCATCTAAGTTACCTGTAGGCTCATCACATATTAATAATTTTGGTCCATTTACAATTGCTCTTGCTATCGCAACCCTTTGTTGTTCACCACCAGATAGTTGATTTGGATAACTTTTCGATTTATTTTTAAGACCTACCAAATCTAGCGCTTTTACAACTTTAGCATGTATTTCCGATTTAGGTAAACCAAATATCTCTAAAGCAAAAGCTACATTCTCATAAGCAGTTGACTTAGATAATAATTTAAAATCTTGAAACACTACTCCAATTTTTCTTCTTATCTTAAATACTTTAGAATTTCTTAATTTACCAACATTGATTCCTCCAATATTAATAATTCCAGATGTAGGTTTTTCCTCACGATATAACATTTTTATTAAAGTTGATTTACCACATCCAGTGGAACCAATTATAAAAACAAATTCTCCTTTATTTATACTTAAACTCATATCATGAACTGCTGTCACACCAGTTTTATAAGTCTTTTTAACATTCTTAACTTGAATTAAACTCATATCCTCACCCCTTTTATTTATTTCCAACTACTTCATAAACATCAGATACCAAAATTAAAGCATTTTTATCAATTTTCAATATACCTTCTTTTACCACCATATATTCCTTAGTAGGAATAACACACATAATTATTTTAACAACATTACCAGTATAACCACCACGTCCTTCAGTAACAGTTACACCATGACTTAAACTACTAATTAAAAACTTTTTAACTTCAGTTTCACATTCAGTAATAATTCTAAAATTCTTAGATTCAGAAATTCCTATCATAACTTTGTCAACCACTATACTCATAACATAAACAGCCAATAAAGAATAAATAACTGAATTAAATCCAAATGTGAAAAAACCAACACTTATAATAAAACAATTTGATAATATCATACTATAACCAATAGGTCTTTTAATAAATTTAGAAATGATTTGATTTATAATATCACTTCCCCCAGTTGAATAATTAACTTTATAAACAAGCCCAGAACCAAATCCCATAGCAACAGCCCCAAATAAAACTAATAAAATTACTTCAACATCTTTGAATACTATATAAGCTGCTAAATAAGAAGTTACTTCAACCAATAAAGGATATAAAATACTTCCAATCACTGATCTGCGGGTTGATTTCCATCCTAGAATAATCAAACTTAATACTATTAATATAGCATAACCACAAGCCATAAAAACTGAAGGTTTTATTCCCCATAATTGATTAGCAACTACAGACAACCCACTAAAACCTACAACAATTTCATTTGTTATAAAAAATATATTAAATGCCAAAGCCATTATAGTAGCACCTAACAATAAAATAGCAAAGTCAAATAAACTATGTTTATCAACTTTAAAAACATCTTTTTTTAATACCTTCATACACTAACCTTTCAAACTTTTATTTATAAATAAATCTATATCACCATCTAATACTTTTAAAACATTACTAGTTTCAGCTCCAGTACGATGATCCTTAACCATAGAATAAGGATGCATTACATAACTTCTAATCTGTGAACCAAAATTAATTTCAGTTTGAACACCTTTTAAATCATTCAACTCTTTTTGTTTTTTTTCTTCTTCCAATAAGTATAACTTATTTAAAAGTATTTCCATTGCTTTTTCCTTATTTTTGATCTGACTTCTTTCATTTTGACAAGTAACAACAGTTTTTGTTGGTAAATGAGTTATACGTACAGCTGAATCAGTCGTATTAACACTTTGACCTCCCGCACCACTACTTCTATAAACATCAATTTTTAAATCAACATCTTTTATATCAAGTACAACAGTTTTACTATCAATATACGGTATAACCTCAACCGAAGCAAATGAAGTGTGTCTTCTCGAATTAGAATCAAAAGGAGATATACGAACTAGCCTATGAACACCTTTTTCATTTTTTAAATATCCAAAACAATTTATACCATGAACAAGAATAGATACAGATTTGATTCCTGCCTCATCACCTTTTTGATAATCCAAAATATCATAATTATAATTTTTATCCTCACACCATCTAGTATACATACGATATAACATTAAAGCCCAGTCACAACTTTCAGTACCACCAGCTCCAGGATGAATTTCTAAAATAGCATCACCCTTATCATATTCACCATTTAATAAAATTTCAATTTCTAACTCATTGATTTTATTCTCAATCTCATAAACCTCAGAAATTAATAAACTTTTGACCTCTTCATCTTCCAAATAATTTAAAAGTTCTAAATCTAAACTATTTTCTAAATTTTTATAATTTGATAAAGTTCTTTTTAAATCACTTAATTCATCGATAACTTTCCTATCTTGATTAGACCAAAATGACACATCATTAATAATATTTTCTAACTCAAGAATTCGACTATTTTTTAAATCAACTTCAAAGTAACCTCCCAAGTTCTTTTAATCGTTTATCATAATTATTATATATATTTATAATCTCATTACTTTCCATACAAATCACCTTCTCTTATTTTACCACACATTATACATTTTTATATTATTTTATCTTATAGATATGATTTTTTTTTACCAAAAAAACTTCCTTTGATAAATCCATTAGAGGCTGATCCATTTTAGAATCTGTGTAAAACTGACTTATAGAAATATCGGGATACTTTTCTTTTAAAGCCAAAACTTTATTTTCACCTAAACATAAAAATTTTATTTCATTTTTCTTTAAATCAAATTCAGAACAAATAATATTTTTAACTACAATTTTATCTTTAATGTAATTAAATAATATATCAGGACAACCAGTAATAATTAAATCATCTTCTTTTAACATATGAATAAATTCAGGTTTTAATTTATGAATATTTTCTTTCCAAAATAATTCAACAAACTGTTCATAATTCTTAATATCAATAGAACTTTTAACTATTTTTTCAATTTGATTTTTTAATTTATTTAAATCCAATTTATTAATTTTATATAAAAATAAAATCCACATCGAATGCGGCATAAACTTAAGTAATCTAAATTTTTTTTTCAAACAAAAGACAAAAAAATCAAATAAACTCTCTCCATCATATATTGTATTATCAAAATCAAAAGCATTCATAGTATCACCACCCTAATTTTACCACATTTACAAAAATAAATAAACAGTTTTACTACTAAACATCAATACACTAAAATATACTTTACTATGAGAGTATCACCAATAATTTTTAAAGAAGTATATTTGTTAAAAAAACAAAATTTAATGTCAATTTTTTTTATATTAACCCTTTTAATTTCAATATATTTAACTTATAATGAACAACTTCAACTATTAAATAAAAAAACATTCACCACAAGTGAATTCGATAGAAACTTAAATCTATTAAATAGAATAGTAGGATTTCTAATATTGATCTCTATTTTATATATTAATTACCAAACATATAATTTAGCCAAAGAAAAAAGAATTGACACAGAAATATTTATTAAAAATATATTTGCTTCAATTCTAAATGTAGTTGCTGGATTAATTATTTTATTAATAGTAATAGAAACTTTCAATGAAGAAAACGACTTCGGAGAACTTGAAAATCCTGTTACTTAGCTTCAATTCTTTTTATAAATACAAATATTAAATATATAAAGACCCCGGAAAAGGATAATAAGAAACCTGTTTGGAACCAAATAGTAGTTAATTGTGTTATTAAAGGCGATAAAATAACTTTAATTCCATCCAGCTCATTAGTTAAATAAGTATTAATGACATTATCTAAAGAACCTAATAATACATATATAACTCCAGAAATTAACATCCCCAAACCTATATACTTTATAGATATTTTAAAATCTTTATTAATTAATGTAACAATAACAATTAAAACTAAAATAATTAATATATAATTCACAAAACTATAATCAAATGTATAATTCCATACTTTTAAAATAGTAGAATTACCAATTACTTCTAATTTTTCAGGCATCAACTGCTGAATATTATTACAATATTCAATAATTAAATATTCCAATTCTTCATCACTAATGACAACACTCAAATGATCCATACTAGAAATATGAGCCGAATCAATCATCTTATCAATAGTATTTTGAGATATAGTAACATCATCATAATAAGAATTCAAACTTCTTTCAAAATACTCAACCAATAAAAATTTTAACTCTTCACTATCTAAAATATCTACAATAATTTCCTCAGGGATATTTAACTCTAAAGCCATATTCTCTAACTTTTCAATTACAGTAATATCATCACTAACATTTAAAATATAACTAGCCTTTATATTTAAAATATCAGCATCTTTAATATATTTATTTAAATTATTCTCACTAACTAAGTTATAATTAGTTACGAAAAAAAACATAATTAATAATACTAAAACTAAACTACCAAATAATAATATATTTACAATTCTTTTTAACATATTTCACTTCCCACTAACAAAAAAGATTTACACACCAACTTTGTGAAAATCTAATCTTAATTTATCAGCAACCGTCACTATAAACTCTGAATTAGTTGGTTTTGATTTATCTATATCGACACTATGACCAAAAATATTTTCCATCAAATCAATATCACCACGATTCCAACTAACCTCAATCGCATGTCGTATAGCACGTTCTACTCGAGACACTGTAGTATCAAATTTCCGTGCTAATTCCGGATATAAATCTTTAGTTATACCACCAATAATATTAGGATTTTCAAACATCATACTAACAGATTCTCTAATAAATTGATATCCCTTAATATGAGAGGGAATACCTAAATTATGCAACAGTTTACTAATTGCCGTTTGGATATTACTATTATAAAAATCTATATTTCCACCATCTTGACGATTAAAAATATTATTAATCTTCTTTTCTAAATCTTCCAAATCAAATGGTTTTAATAAAAAATAATCAACATTATAATCAGATACTTGCTTAATAGTTTCATTTGAATTATAACTAGTTTCAACAATTATTTTTTTCTCTAAATTATTTAACTTCATTTGTTCTAATACATACATACCATCTTTTTTAGGCATAATTAAATCTAATAAAACTAAATCATAATTATCAAAATTTTCTGATAGTTTTAAAAAACCATCAAACCCATCATAGGCCTCATCAACAATTTGGATATTTTTATTTTTAAAATACTCTTTTACAGCTTCAACTAACTTCACATTATCGTCTATCATTAAGACTTTTACATTGTTCATTTAAGTTCTCCTCATATATATTTACTGCTGTAATTAAATTATATAATATTTTACAAATTTTTCAAATAGCTAAAAATAGCTAATTTTGTCGAATGACTTCTACCATTTTATTAACTTTTACAAAATCACATGATGCTTTACCAACTAAAAAACCATCAACATTTTTTATAGTCACTAATTCATCAATATTATTTTCATCAACACTTCCCCCATATAAAACAGAAAAATTAAACTTATTTTTAATATAAGTAATAGTTTCTTCTATCTCAGATACAGTTGGTACAACCCCAGTTCCAATTGCCCATACTGGTTCATAAGCAATAATACACTCAGATAAATTAGTAATTACAGATAACTGTTCATCTAAAATTTTAAACTTATCATCACCACTATTTTCCCCAACACAAACTATAGGAATAATATCATTTTCCACTAAATTATTTAATTTTAACTGTAAAACATCATTACCTTCACCATAATACTTTCTTCTTTCACTATGACCAATTAAACAATATTTAACACCTAAAGATTTTAATTGTACACCACTTATATCCCCCGTATAAGATCCCTTCTTATATATAGATACATCTTGGGCACCTACTTCAAAATCACTAAACTGACTTATAAATAAAGAACTAGGAATAACAACAAAATCATTACTTGCCAAACCATTTTTATAAGCAACAATTTCATTATAATCCATATTCATTTTCAAATTAGCATATAATCTCATTTAATAACCTCAATTCCCGGTAATTTTTTACCTTCTAAAAGTTCTAAACTAGCTCCACCACCAGTTGAAATATGAGTCATATATTCTTTATACCCAAACTTGTTAACAGCACTAGCAGTATCACCACCACCAATTATCTTAACACCATCAATATTTTTAAGTATCTCACAAACGCCCTTAGTTCCAAAAGAAAAATCATCCTCTTCAAATAAACCAACAGGACCATTCCAAACAATAGTTTTACATTCACTTAAATACTGCTTAAAAACTTTTAAAGTCTGATTTCCAATGTCTAATCCCTTTTTATCACCATCTATTTCATTTATAAAAACACATTTTTTATTATCTAATATAACATCAATTGGCAATATAATTTTATCTTTGTAATTACTCAAAATATTTTGACAAAAATCAATACTTTCCTCATCTAATAAAGATTGGCCTACTTCAATACCCATCGCCTTTAAAAAAGTAAATGCCATTCCTCCACCAATAAATAAATAATCAACTTTTTTTACTAAATTTTCAATTAAAGTAATTTTATCAACCACTTTAGCTCCACCCAATATAATTCCAAAAGGTCTTTCAGGATTTTCTAAAGCAATACTCAAATTTTCTAATTCCTTTTCAACTAAAAAACCAATCCCACTATCTAAATTACTCGCAATACCTACATTAGAAGCATGTTCCCTATGCGAGGTTCCAAAAGCATCATTAACAAATAAATCCCCAAGTGAAGCCCAGTATTTACCTAATTCACTATCATTCTTACTTTCTTTTTTACCATCCAAATCCTCAAAACGAGTATTTTCAATTAGTAATACCTCACCATTATTTAAATTATCAACTGCACTTTCTAAAGCCAAACCTCTAGTTTCATTAACAAAAATTACACTTTTATTTAATAATTCACTTAATCTTAAAGCAACAGGTTTTAAACTTTTTGATAAATCTTCTTCCGTTTTAACTCTACCTAAATGACTTAATAAAATCACTTTAGCACCATTATCAATAGCATATTTAATAGTTTCTAAACTTTCAACAATTCTTGTATCATCTTTAATAATTCCATCTTTCATAGGAACATTAAAATCAACTCTAATAATTAATTTTTTACCACTTATACTTAAATCTCTAATTGTTTTCATATTATTCTCCAATTCTAGTACTACTTATAGTATATATAGATTTAACTTCTTCCTCACTTAAAACTCTATCATATATTAATACATCATATACAGAAGAATTATTATATGGATGATTAGATAAATAACTATTTATTCCAAATGCTTTTCCAATAGTTAAATCTCCAACATTCCAAGTAACATCAAGTCCCCTAGTATCACTATAAACACTCTCTCCATTAACATAAATAATATTATTATTGTTAGTAGTACGATCAAATACCGTAACATTATTATATATATTATTAGGAGTTATAACAGTTGAGGTAGTTGTCCATGCATCAATAGAAGGAGTAGTAAAATTAAAACCAAACTTATCTCCACCTGAAATATATAAACGACCTTGACTTGTATGATTAGAACCTAAAATTCCAGAACCCCATATATTATTTTTTAAACCTTTAAAAGTTACTACTACACTCATTGATTCAGTAATATTACTTCCAAAACCACTAATAATAGCATAATCATTAACCCCATCAAAAGTAATTGAATTTCCATCCCATGCGTCACTAGCTATATTATTTAATACAGCATTACCATTACCACTTAAATCTGTCCAAACATTATTATCTGGTTTAGTATATCCATCTAAGTGTAATACAAGTCCATTTTGTGGATAAGCATCAGTTGTAATATCAAAATCATAATACTCAAATGATAAACTATTATCATCATTTTTAATCACTTTAATAGTATCAGAACTATCAATTACTTCCTCTGTTTTTGGATTAACAATCTCGTGAGTAATATAACCTTCATTTATTAAATCACCAATATTTATAAAAATATTATCATTTTTATTTAAGTTAGCTTTAATACTACTTTCTATAGTTACGTAATTTTCTGCCACTAAATACAAGTCTTTAACAAACTTATCGTATTCATCTTCCTTTTGACTTTCTAACATATCATTTATAGCTGGAATACTAACTATTGCAATAACACCTAATATAACAATGATTGCAAGTAATTCCACTAAAGTAAACGCTTTCTTCATTTTATCACCTACTATAATTTTATAATAAAAACAACATTAAATCAACTTAAATAAAAAAAATGTAGAACATTTCTACATTTACTTATCATATAATTTTGTTAAACGATTATAAATACCTGGTTCAATTTTATTTAACGAGGTAATTGTTAATTCTAAAGACTTTTGATATTCACCTTTAAAAAACAAAATTTCAGAATTATTTAAACTTTTTTCAATCTCATCTGATTTCGATCTATATTTATTTCCATAAACAATAGCTACCTCTGCAAATTTAGCATTCTTAAGCAATTCTTTAGTTCTTGAATAAACTTTCAAAGCTAAATCGCGAGCAGTATCAACTCTTGTATTTAATGTATTAATTGCAATTGGTTTTTTATCTAACTCTTTAACTATTTCTTTAATAGCCATCGCTGCTTCATTTAACTCAGTAAAATAATATTTAGGTATTATCGGTAAATTATATTCACGCATTTTCAACTTAGATATTTTTAATATTTCTTTTACTTCATCTAATTGTTGACGAGCTCTTAATTCATCTTCCTTCATAGTATCTAAAGCATCCAATGAATTATCCATTTTTTCTTCAATATAATTTAATCTAACACTTAAATTTTCTATTTCTTTAATTAATTTAGAAAATGCAAAAGCATTACTAGAAGTATGATTAATTAAAATTTCATAATCTTTATTTAATAAATTGATTTCGCCCTTAACTTCTTCTAAAAATTTAATATCTTTTTCAGATAAATCATAAACATTTTTTATATGATCCATTTGAACAAATATATCACCAACTAAACCAATGATTTTATCAATTCTTCGTTTAAAAGTATTACTAGTTTCGTGATAAACTTTACGATCATTTATTTCCTTATCAAAATCAACAAATAAAGAATCTACATAGTCTAACAACACTTTAAGTTCGAATAAACTATCTTCTAAATTCAAAATAGCAGTTCTTTTTAAAACATCAATTATTTTTTTATTAGCTTCTTCAATATTGTATTCAACATTTAAATAATCTAAAGGATAACCACCTTTTTTCATATCATAATACATTTCATTAATTTCCTTAATTTTTAAAGGTAAAATATTACATGCCATTAAAATAATTGAAGGAACTTCCTCTAACACAATTTCCATATGTTTTAACATTTCATCAATAGATTTAATTATTTTAGTAACTTCTTGATAATCATTATTTTCCATAGTAATTTCAAATAATTCAAATCTTTTAGCAATATTTTCAAATTGTAAAACAATTGATTCTGTAATTTCGCCATATTCTTTTTTTGTATTATTAAACTTTTCATATAACTCTCTATAAGTTAATTTGAATTTAGTCATAATAGCACGATTTCTCTCTTCACTAGTTGTAATCTCCTTGATTTCAGATAACAGATTATCACTACTAGACCTAATTTTATAAAGTTCCATTTCCAATTTTGCTATTTTATATATCATAGCTTTATAATCATTTTGCGTTAAAGAATATTCAGCTTCTAAAATCATATCAGTTACTTTAGGAATATGATTGTTTCTTATATCTTTAAATTTATCTTCCCATTCATTTAAAACATCATCCAATTTATCGTTTCTTAAAAAAGAACGAATTTTAGATATTTCAGCCATTATAGGCACACTATCTATAACATTTTTTTCTATTTCTAAATTATCTAAAATAACTTTATAACTTTTTGTGTTAATTTTTCTAATTGTATATAATGAAATAATTATTAAAACAATAGTTATAATATATATAGCTATATTCAAAATTATAATATTCATCTATCATCACCATTATAATTGTATCACAAAATGTGATAAATATCGACACTTAATAAATATTTTTGATAAATTTACACATTTAATATTGACTTTTAAATATCGGTTATAATATAATATGTGTGCATCTAAGCAGCGTTATTAAGAATTTTAATAATGTGTTTATTACTTTTAGAGGTTGTGAGTACTTTTGCTGCTTACTTATTCACATTTGAAATAAACACCCTATTACTTTGGCTTAATAACCTTTAGGTAGCTTATACCAGAAAGGAGTGAATTTATGGCAAGATATACAGGACCTATCAATCGTAAATCTCGTCACTTATCTTTCTCAGTTTTAGAAAATGGAAAAGATTTAGCTAAAAGACCTACTAAACCAGGACAACATGGTGGAAAAAGAGCTAAAAAATTATCTAACTACGGTGTTCAATTACAAGAAAAACAAAAAGTTAGATTTATGTACGGAATGAATGAAAAACAATTCCACGCATTATTTAATAAAGCTGGTAAGATGAAAGGTGTACACGGAGATAACTTATTCAAATTATTAGAATCTCGTTTAGATAACTTAGTGTACAGATTAGGATTCTCAACTACTAGACGTGGAGCTAGACAATTAGTTAACCACGGACATATAACTGTTAATGGAAAAAAAGTAGACATTCCATCATACACTTGTAAACCAGGTGATGTTATTGCAGTTAAAGAATCTGATAAAAACATGTCAATTATTAAAACTTCGGTTGAAGCTTTATTAAACAGAGTTGAGTTTGTAACTTTCGATGAAAGTAAAATGACTGGAACTTATGTAAGATATCCAGAAAGAAACGAATTAAATGCTGAAATTAATGAATCATTAATCGTAGAATTCTATAACAGATAAGAGTTTAAAACTCTTATTTTTTTGTCCAAAATAAAACTCGAGTAATCGAGTTATTTTAGTTCTATAATAAATAAAGTTAATGAATCATAAGATTAAATTATTTTTATTCCATATTTCATTCATCATTAGTTTTTGATTTCAACAACACAATTCGACAAAAAATGTTAGTTTACGACTATGGTTCAAATTCAAACTTTTTCACATCATAGTACCAATCAGTTCCCAAATCTCCTTCAACATTTCTTAATTTATCAGAATTGGTAAAAACTATTACTTCTGACTTTAATCCCCAACCATCACTAATCTCTTTAAATGCTGCTTCATGTATACTAGTAATATTAGAAGGAATTACTACTTTTTCATAATAAGTAGTTTTAGGAGAAATCCAAAAGCTATCTCTAGGTAAATATGTTAACTTCCCCTCTTCAATAATTAAAATTTTTAAGTCATCCATCCAACCTTGAGCTTCTAATGTTTTAAGAGAAGCTGGTAAAGTTAATTCAACTACAGAGGTTTTTTCTAAAGAACTATTCCCTAAAAATTCTACCCCATCTCCTAAATCTATATTAATCAAACTTTCAATTCCATAAAAAGCACTATGTTCTATTGTCGTAACACTATTAGGTATTATAATACTTATTAACTTCGATTCTCTAAAAGCGCTATTTTCAATCTTATATATAGAATCCGGTATAATTACTGAAGTAACATTCTTACCATAAAAAGCACCGATATTAGTATGATTTCCTATAACTTCAACCGGAACACCATCATATTCACAAGGTATAATCACTTCAGTGTCTGTCCCTATATAGCTTAAAATTTTTCCCGTTAATTTATCAAAAAGAAAATCACTTTCAGGATTTGCCTCATCTTTCCAAAATTGATAATACCTACACTGATATAAATATTCTCCTACACCAGGTGGCAATATACAATTATCTCCGTCAAGTAATTCATAAATCTTCAATTCACTATCATCGAAGTTTTTAGAATAGCATACTCTGTCTATTTCTACTGCTATAGCTACTTTTCCTTCATTGTTTATTTTTCCAAAACCATTAGCCGGTTTTTCATTTGTTGTCGGAATTAAATCGTAAACATCTTCTTCATTATTGATTTTTTCACTTAACTCTAAATTTTCACTTAGCATATTACTTGCATATAATTGCTCCAAACCTCCTAATAATAATTCAATCTGTGATTTATTAGCCGATTTTCTTGAATCCTCTATTACATTTAGTATAATTGGAGTTGCTATTAAAGCAACAATAGCTAGTATAATAATTACTGCTAAAAGCTCTATTAAAGTGAATCCATTTTTTTTCATATATACACCTCTATCTTATAAAAAGTTTAACATATTTTATTTTTTTTAACAAGAAAATTTGATATTGTTTAAAAGTAAATAGACACTATATTGACTTTTTCAATATTAATTAAAATTAAAAAAATTCACCTCAGTTAAATATAATCTATATTTTGTTCTTTTTCTTAATAAATTGCTCTTAGATTCAAATTAAATAAATTACTATAACATTCTTATTTAATTTTAGAAAAAGATAATTTAATAACAAAATAAGTAAAAACAAATAATATTTCATAAATTACCATCTTCATCAACTATGATAATTTTTATTTTCTATATAGAACATTGCTTATCTCTCTAAATTTTCAAATGATACTATTAATATTTTAAACAAACTAGTGATGTATTATAATTTAGCTAAAATAATATGATTTATCCCTAATTTAAATTTTATCACAATTTTCAAAAGATTACCTCAACTTCAATTTAATATAAAAAACTCGAGTAATCGAGTTATTTTTTTAATTCAATTTTTTTAACACTAAAGTCAATCTCACCATTTATATATTTAATGTACATAATTTTAAATATAGATAATAAAGGAGGTAAATCGTTATCTTTTAAATAATTAAGTATTAAAACGACTTCATCTTCATTTAAACTAAATACTTCATTATAAAAAACCTCATTTTTACCATAAAAAATACAACAATTAGAATCAAACCTAAAATTAGATAAACTAATATAAATATAATTAAATAACTTATTTTCCTTCATATAATTTAAAACTACATCACAATCATCTGGCAAAGTTGCTCTAACAAAGCTACTAACCTGTTTATAAAATGAACCACTAGAAAACAAAATTTTATTATTAAATTTTTTAAAATCTAAAAAATCATTTTTTAATCCATCACTATACTTGAATGGCACTAATTTCCAAAACATACATAAATCAAATACTTCATCATTAGATAAGAATCCAGTTTTAATTCCTTTAGCTATTTCACTAAAATCAAAAATAGCTTTTTTATATTTTTTTTCTTTATTTTCTTCAACTTTTGATAAATACAAATTATAAAGTTCAGTATCCTTCACTTTAATATTTCTAACAGCTGAATTGAATATAGATTTATTTATATTTAATTTATCATAAAAAATAAAACTATTATAACTAATATTATCTTTTAGATAATGTTTCATAACTTCTGAATAATATTCATATGTCTTAGGTTTATTTTTTAAAATAGCAAAGTTATCTTTATATATACCATTTTTTTCAAACTTCAATAATTCTTCATATATATCAATAATAGAAGGTATTTTATCTTTTAACAAAGGATTTTCTTTACCAAAATCTATAATAGACTTATAAGCTAAAATAAATTTACGAGGGGTATTATAAACTTTAAAAACCTCAGTTGCCTTAATCAAATCATCTCTTTCTCTATCAAATAACTCAATAAAATAATTCAATTTTCCAATTTTGATTTTTAATTCTAAATCTTTTTTATCCACAAAATTCCCTCATTTCGTGAATTATAATAGCACCAACCAAATAAATTGTCAAATTAAAAAGACTATTTCTAGTCTTCCATTTCTTCAGGTAATTTACCATGTTCTACTAAATAATCAATTTCTTCTTTAGTTAAAGTTTCTTTAACAAGTAAAGTGTCAGCTAATAAATCTAACAATTTTTTATTTTTCTTAATTATATTAGTAGCTTCTTTATAACAATCATCAATGATTTTTCTCATTTCTTGATCAATTTCAAAAGCAACTTGTGAAGAGAAATTTCTTACTTTATTATAATCTCTACCCAAGAATACACTACCTTCATTTTGTTCTAATTGAAGTGGTCCTAAAGAACTCATTCCATATTCACAAACCATAGCACGAGCTATTTTAGTAGCTTGTTCAAAATCATTATGAGCACCAGTAGTTACTTCATCAAATATGATTTCTTCAGCAACTCTACCACCTAATAAACCAATAATTCTTTCAGTTAACTCTTTTTTAGTAGCTGTAAATCTTTCTTCTTTTGGTAACATCATAGTATAACCACCAGCATACCCACGAGGTATAATAGTAATCTTTTGAACATCATTCGCACCATCTAATTTTATACCTAAAACAGCATGACCAGCTTCGTGATAAGCAACCAATTTCTTATCTTGTTCTGTATATTTTTTAGATCTTTTAGCAGGTCCCATTAATACACGATCATGAGCTTCATCTATTTCATTCATAGATATAGAATTACGATTTCTTCTAACAGCTAGTAATGCTGCCTCATTTAATAAATTTTCCAAATCAGCTCCAGAAAAACCAACAGTTCTTGTCGCAATATTTTTTAAAGTTACACCTTTAGATAAAGTTTTACCTTTAGCATGAACACCTAAAATTTCTTCACGACCTTTAACATCTGGCAAATTAACTTGAACTTGACGATCAAATCTACCTGGTCGAAGTAACGCTGGATCTAATACATCAGGTCTATTAGTAGCTGCAATAATAATGATACCTTCATTAGCACCAAAACCATCCATTTCAGTTAATAATTGATTTAAAGTTTGTTCACGTTCATCGTGACCTCCACCTAAACCAGCACCCCTTTGACGCCCAACAGCATCAATTTCATCAATAAATATTAAACATGGAGCAGTTCTTTTAGCTTCTTTAAACATATCACGAACACGTGATGCACCAACCCCAACAAATAATTCAACAAATTCAGATCCACTTATATAATAAAATGGTACATTAGCCTCACCAGCAACAGCTTTAGCAAGTAAAGTTTTACCTGTTCCCGGAGGACCTACTAATAAAACACCCTTAGGAATACGAGCGCCTAATTTTTGGAATTTTTTAGGATTTTTTAAAAAGTCAATTAATTCAGCAACTTCTTCTTTTTCTTCCTCTAAACCAGCAACATTAGAAAAATTAACTTTATTTTTATCACTATTTAATCTAGCACGACTACGTCCAAAATCCATAGATTTATTAGCAGCTCCCATTTGTCTAGTTATAAAATAAAAACCTACTCCTAAAATTAAAATAGTTGGTAAAAAGTTAACTAATAAAATCAAAAATCCATTTGATTCAGGATCAGAATTTGTAGTTAAAGCAAATTCATTTTCACTACTTAATATTTGAGCAACAACCTCATTTGATAAAGGTAATTTTAAATAAAAAGTTTCCCCATCTTCATAACCATTTAATTTACCACTAATTTCATACACACCAGCACTATTTCTAGGCGTGATTTCAACTTCAGTTATATTTTTCTCTTCCATATTTTTTAAAAACTCATCATAAGTTATATCATTAACAACATTATTTGACAAATTGAAAAAAAATAAAATTAATAAACACGCTAAAATTAATAACGCATAAGGTAATAAACCTTTTTTAGTATCTTTTATATTCATTATTTTCCTCCTTATAATTATACTTAAATATTATATCATATTTTTCAGAATTTTCCCTACAAATTTTAGATTTTTTTAAACCTGGAATCCAAATTAATTTACCAGCACTATCACAAACAATAGGATAACTATTTCGCTCCAATAAATTTATTTTCTTTTCAACAAATATATCTGAAACCTTTTTACTTCCATTTAAACCTTTAAGACTTATTCTATCACCATCTTGTTTACTTCTAACTATAAGAGGTAATGTCACATCATCATAATTAATTCTACAAATATCATTTCCATTTAATTCAGTTTTATTTATAAAATTAATTTCATAATTTAAATATTTAAACTCTTTATTTAATTCAAATTGGTACCCTTCATCACTTATTATATTAAAAAATAATTTATTATAAGATTTACACAACTTAATACCCTTAGGTAAATCTAAATAACCTGAGTTAATATCAAGAAACTCTTTTATTAAAATAATATGTTTAGAATTAATTAAATTAATACTGTCTTTATATATTAAAGATAAAATATTATTTAAAATATTATCTTTAATGACTTCATCATATTCACAAAACAAACTTAAATCCAAACAACTATTCTTATAACAAACATCCAAATAATTATTAGTTATTTTATTAATGAATAAATAATTATCATAAATATTTTTACTAAAATTATAAAACTTATCACATACTTCTTCATCCTCTTGTTTCAAAAAAGGTAAAACATTACTTCTAAATCTATTTCTAGTATAAATATCTTTAAAATTTGAACTATCCTCACGATACTCAATTTTATTTGAAATAACATAATTTTTAATTTCATCTTTAGAAACAAATATTAAAGGTCTATATAAAGTATAATCAGAAAACCTATCCATTTCCCTAAAACCACTATATCCTTTTAAATTCGAACCTCTAACAATACGCATCATAATAGTTTCAATTAAATCATCACCATGGTGAGCAGTTAATAATATTTTACTGTTATGTTTTTTCATAATATCCTTAAAGAAATCATATCTAATCTTTCTAGCAACATCGTGAAAATTACCAGAATTATATTCCTCTATTATTTTATATTCAAAAACAATATTATTATCATTACATAACTTCTCAACAAACAAAGCTTCTTCATTACTTTCTTCTCTTTTATTATGATTAACATGAGCTACAATTAAATTTTTAACATTTTTTACTTCTATCAACAGGTGTAATAATAAAATAGAATCCATTCCACCCGATACAGCAATAACTAATTTTTCATTATCACAAATATTAGAAATAAAGTCTTTTACTTTTTTCATAATACACCTCGTATATAGTATAGTTTCTTTTCAAAAAAAAAGCAATTACTTTCACTGCTTTTCCATTATTTTTTTAATTACAAAATATCTACAATCATAAGCGCAATTGTTTTTTATATAATCATCAATTTTATTAAAATCATTTATTTTATTATATAAAGAATTTTTTTTACCACAAAAACCCTTTAATCTTAATTTACCATATGACCAATCACCTAAAATATAATCATAATCATTAAAAAAATCAGTATATCTTTTTTCTAATTCTTCTAAAATAAAACCATTTTTATAATCCTTATATATTTCATAACTTATATTATCTAATATAACTTTTTTCATTAATAATCCTTTCCGAATGCATCACCTAAATTAGTGTATCTTATTAAACTTCCACTAGCATTCCAAGGCATAAAACCACCGGTTAATCCACTTTCATATAAAGCATCTAATTGTTGAGTAATCATTGCCGAATCATATGTAACCTTTGGAGATTTATAAGCATCATAAGCTTGAATCCACGTTCTAACAACAGCAGGAGTTGGAGTTTCCATTTGTCTATCATAAGCAAATCCACCCCAAGTAGTTAATAACTGATAAGGAATAGTCCATACAGGAACATCATACCCATATTCATAAGTACCAAAATGATCTGGATATGGCATAGCACTAATAACATCTACAACATTAGATATAGCTGGCCAATATTGTCCATAAGCTGTAACATATGTATGAGCAGCCTCCCCAAATACATCAGCTGATACATAAACATTCAACTTATGTAACTCATCAGCAGCATACATTAAAAATCTTTGAATTGCTTGAGCTTTATCTTCACCATAAGTATTTTGAAAATTCAACTCACCTCTTTTTTCCTTAGAAATAGTTCCATCAGGAAATCTTACATAATCAAATTGAATTTCATTAAATCCCATATTATTTACAGATTCAACAGCTAAAGCAACATTATATTCCCATACTTCCCTACTAAAAGCAGTAGGCCACTTAGAAGAATTATAAACTAAAGAAGTTCCAGTATTATTATCGACAATAGTATTTTCAGGATGATCTATAGCATAATAACTATCTTTAAAAACAGATATTCTACCAACAACATAAATACCAGCATCCTTAATTTTTTTAATAGCACTTTGGTACTCTTCATAACTATTAACAGCTTTTTCATAATTAGTAGGACTATAAATTTTAAAAGCTTCTGCTGGATAAGCCGGAACAGTACTATCTTTTATATCAACAACAAAAGTATTAATACCATCTTTTAAAGCTTGCTCAATATAAGCGTCAATATTATATAAAACAGGTGAAGGGATATAATAACTTTTAACATAGCTAGGCATTATATTATTTTCAAAAGAAACCTTTTCTCGTGGATAGAAATCTAAATTACCACCACTACCACCTAACAAAGTATCAGTTCTTTTACTGTGGATTAAATAATTATTCTCTTCATCATAATGCAATAAAGATTCTTCTAAAGTATCGACTAAATATTTAGAATAAACATATCCTTCTTGATTGTTATAATTAACTTTATACATTAATACACTGCCATCTTCTAAAACTTCAGTATGACCAACAATACTAATCTCACTACCTTTATCAATCATTCCAATTACATCAATAGTAGACGAATTCTCATAAAAAGTTAATGAAGTTCTAACATATAATAACTCTTCCTTAACAACTTCATCACGTGAATCTACTAAATCACTAGTTAAAATATAATAATCAACACCGTTGTAATTTACTAAATAATATTCTTTTTCATTTATAAAAGACACTTCTCCATTAACAACTATTTCCAAACCACGAGAAACATTTATATTTAAACTTTCATTAAAATTAACATCATATAAAATAACACTTTCAGTAGCAGACGCTATAAACATATTTTTACTTTTATCAACTGAAATTATAGTATTTTCAAACAATATTGGCTTAATTACCATATAAAGCAAAAAACCTAATATGCAACATATAATTAAAAAAATAATAATTTTTACTTTCTTAGACTTCATAATATCACCACTTATAGTATAACACCACTCACAAAAAAATACAATTAATTTATCGGAACAGTTAAAAGAGGTGAGTTTGTATCCATTCCATTCATATAATAATCAGGAACACTACCTTGAATCATTTTTAACCCAACAGGTATAGAAGTTTCAAAAACCATTTTATCACTTCCAAATGGTAAAATTAATTGTTCAGTCAACTCCAAAACAATATTAATTTCAATCAAAGCATTATTAATACCATAATTAGTAACTTTAGTTGCAACATAAGATGAAATGTTACCAATCAAACTAAATCTAATTGGTATTTTAGGACCGATATTAGATAACAACGAATTACCTGTTACAATACCACTAGGAATTTCATAAATAATACCCTCTTTTAATTTATCAATATCATAATCAATTAAAGAATCAGTAGAAATAGTTAACAAATCTACCCTCCCTTGTTCAATATATTTTAAATTAATCTGGATATTATTTGTCACATCAGTTAATATTTTATTTACAGTTAATGGATTAAAATCCATAGTTTTTATATCACCGTTATTATCTCTAGTTATAATAAAAAATTCATCAATATCAATATTATCAGTAACATACTTTCCAACTGCATTATTAATTATAATCGAAGATAATTTAGATGCCTCAATTTCAGCATAACTAACAAGCATTGGTAAAAACATTTTATTAACATAATCAAAAGCTAAAAATAGTCCAATCAATACACCACAAATAAGTAAAATAACAACTGAAGATTTCTTTAAACGAATTTTAATTTTTTTCTTTATTCTTCTCATATCTAATAATATGAATTACTAGCTATATTTTTCTATTAACTCAGCAACATATGTAGTATATTCTAAATTACTATTTTCTTCTACTAAACATAAAGGTGGAAATAAAACACACCACCAGTTATCTCCTTTGCCATCACCAATCGTAATTACTAAAGATTCATAATAACCCTCTTCATATAAAACTCCTTTATATTCTTTGCTAGGAAAGTAATTTAATCCAAAGTTAATATTGTAACTATAGTTATAATTTTTAAGTGTAAATAAATCATCAATCTTTTTAGTTATGTAATCTAAATTATCTTCAATCACTAAAGAAGCATCATCCAATTTATCAATATCTTTTAATAAATTATATATATCATATTGTAACGATTCCTTAACCATATTTTTTATAACCACATCTTCTTCCTCATTACTATGAGGAATTACTCTTATTCGTAATGCTTCCTCCGGTATCACTAAAGCAGATACATTACCTAATAAAACATAAAAAAATATAATCACAACTAAACAAATAAAAGTTTTCATTTTATCACCTATTTAGTATTGATTATATTAATTTTTTTTATACAATCTTAATTAACTTATTCGTAATTAATTCACATATTATATCTTTATTATCTTTTCTATTATCATCAGAAGATGAAAAAGTAAAACTGTGATACTCATCCTTGACTTTATCATATACACAAATATATACAATATCTCCAATATTAGTTAAATTACCAGTAATACCTATACCATAATCACTTGAAGCATATAAACTTATTTTATAAGCCATATCACAAGCTACTTCTTTACTGTAAACAGTATACTTATCAATCAACATAGAAGATACACCCATCTTAATTTTAAACTCATTACTATAAGTAACACAAGAATATTTTAAAATAGATGAAGCTCCTTTTACACTAGTTATAGCATCAACAATCTTACCACCAGTACATGATTCCATAGTAGCTATAGTTTTATTATTTAAAATTAATTTATTAACAACCTCTAACATACAACCTCATATATCATTTCATAATCTATTTTAGATTTATTATAACTAAATAAATTTAAACTACTTAATTCAATATTATTTTCAGTATATAAATAAGCTAAAGTGTCACCAATATTAACATAATCATTAACTTTTTTAACTAAAACAACACCAGCCTTATAATCAATCTCATCATCTTTTTTTAATCTTCCTGCCCCTAATAAAACCGATAATTCACCAACTTTTAAAGCATCAATATTTAAATACCCATCACCAATTGCTTTAACCTCATATTTATAATCGTAATCATAATTATCTAAACAACCATTTTGATATTCAATAAATTCTTTAAACTTATCATATCCTAAACCATTTTCTAATACTGAAATAACTTTCTTTTTAGCTTCCAAAACATCAATATTCATATAAAGACTTACCATATTAGAAGCAATTTCTATACTAACATCCCTTAAATCACATAAAGTATTGTTTTTTAAAATATCAATAACTTCTTTTACTTCTAAAAAATTCCCAACATTACTTCCTAAAGGAATATCCATATTAGTTAAAATAGCCCTAGTATTAATACCATATGCCTTACCAATTTCAACCATTAAATTAGATAACTCTAAAGCATCTTTTTTATTTTTCATAAATGCCCCATTACCTACTTTAACATCAATTACCAAATTCTTAGAACCACTAGCTATTTTCTTGCTCATAATAGAAGCAGCAATTAAAGGAATACTTTCAACAGTAGCAGTAACATCACGAATACTATATAAAACCTTATCCGCGGGAGAAATATTTTTTGTTTGAGTTATTATAGATATATTAATATCATTAATTTGCTTAACAAATTCCTCTTCACTTAAATTAATTTTAAAACCACTAATACTTTCTAACTTATCAGCAGTACCACCAGTATAACCTAAACCACGTCCACTCATTTTAGCAACATTACACCCCAAAGCTGCAACAATAGGTCCTACTATTAAAGTAACCTTATCACCAACACCACCAGTAGAATGTTTATCAACTGTATTAAAATCATAACTGATCTTATCTCCAGAATTAGCCATAGCATTAGTTAAATAAACAGTCTCATCATTATTCATACCATTTATAACAATAGCCATCAACAAAGCAGAAATTTGATAAGATTCAATATTATTTAAATTAGAAATAAAATAATTTATTTCATCTTCACTTAATACTTCTTTATTTTTTTTCTTATTAATAATTTCAATTATATTCATATCTTCAAACAACTTTCTAAAGCTAAAATAATCATATCATTTAAATTAGATTCTCTTTCTTCACTAGTTAACTTTCGCTCTTCAAACGAAGAATCAGAAACAGTCATTAAACAAGCAGCTTTTTTCTCTAAAACATCAGCTAAATGAAATAAAGCGAATGCCTCCATCTCAGCTGCAATACCTTTATCTTTCATTCTAATAGAAAAAGCATCACTCATACTATATGGATCAAATATTTCAGTACATATAGTTTGACCTTCAACTATTTTAATATTTCTATCTGAAGCAACATTTTTAATTATATTATTTAAATCAACTGATGCATACTCAATATTTCTTTTAATATTACTATAAGAATAAGCAAAATTACTCTCAGAATAAACACTTGTAGATAAAACTACATCCCCTACCTTAATACTTTCATCTAAACTACCAGATGAACCAATTCTAATAATATTTTCAACATCATAAAACTTATATAATTCATATGCATATATACTCATACTAGGAATACCCATTCCCGAACCGAAAACAGTGATTCTTTTCCCTTTATAAAAACCAGTGTATCCAAACATATTTCTAACTTCGTTTATTAATTTATAATCAGTTAAAAAATTCTCTGCAATATATTTTGCTCTTAAAGGATCTCCTGGCATTAAAACTATACTAGCTATATCTTCTTTTTTACTTTCAATATGTGGTGTCATAAATAACCTACCTTCCATAATAATTATAACAATAAAAACCATATAAAACAATAAAAAAAGCTACTTATGGTAACTTTCATTATTTATTATTTTAAAACATCTATAAATTTGTTCCAATAACATAACTCTAAATAATTGATGAGGAAATGTTAATTTAGAAAAAGATAAAGCTAAGTTACTTTTATCTTTTATTTCATCATGTATACCTAAAGAACCACCAATTATAAAAGTAATATTAGGGTTAGTTATTAAAATACTATCTATTTTTTTAGAAAAATTAACAGAAGTCATTTCCAAACCATCTATTTCTAAAGTAACAACATAATCCTTTTTATCAATATATTTTAAAATTTCTTCTTTTTCACTATTAATATCACTATCTTTTAATTCAATTATATTTAATTTGGTATATTTAGATAATCTTTTACTGTACTCAAGTACTGCATCAACCAAATATTTTTCTTTTAGTTTTCCACAACATATAATTTTTATCATATTACAATAAACTCCAATACTTCATTTTGCTTAGCAACCTTAACATTATCAAATAATATTTTCTTATCTTTTAATTTATTAATTAAAGTTTCACATGCCAATTCATAAGTATTACTATTATCAGACACATGAGCTAAAACAACACTTTTAGTCTTATCTCCAATTAAACTACATAAATGTTTAGAAGCATCTTCATTAGATAAATGACCAATATCCCCTCTAATTCTTTGTTTAGTATAATAAGGGTAATCATGTTCCATTAACATATTAATATCATGATTAGATTCAAATATATAAGCATCTAAATTACTTAATTTAGCAAAATATTTTTTATTTAAATAACCAGTATCAGTTATATAACATAAACTTTTATCACCAAAACTAAATTTATAACCAACACAATAAAAATCATGACTTAATTTTAATACTTCTATATTTATACCATCTAAATATAAACTATCTTCCAATAATTCATATTTGAAATCAAATTTTATATCTTTTAACATCTCTTCACATACAAATATTTCACTGTTATTTTTTTTACAAAAAACTTGTAATCCACATACATGGTCAGAATGAGCATGCGTTATAAACACATAATCAATTAAATTATAATCAACACCTATTTCATCTAACTTTTTAACAATATTTCCATTGGCAATACCAACATCAATTAATATTTTTTTACCATTTATTTCTAAATAAGTACAATTACCCTTAGAACCAGAAGAAAGTACACTAAATCTCATTAATATATCAACCACGGATTGATATGACAACTACTACTACTAGCACATCCATACCATACTTCAAAGTGTAAATGGGGACCAGTTGACCATCCAGTACTTCCCATATAAGCAATTAATTGCCCATATGAAACAGTATCACCTAAATTAATATTAGCAGCATAACCATTTAAATGTGAATAAGAACTATAATAACCATTATTATGATCTATTACAATCATATACCCATAATCACTACGATACTCTTTAGTTATAATAGTACCATTATTAATAGCATATATTGGAGAACCATAACCAGTACCAGCAATATCTAAAGCTCTATGGAATTCACGATAGCCATATAAAGGATTAATTCTCCACTCATAATCTTGAGTCAAAATCCATCCAGATGCAGTAGGCCAAGCCCATGTATCTAAATACCCAACATTAGGAACTTCTTTTTCACCTTTAACAATAATTTCATTAACAGTTGCTTTTAAAACTTCTTTAGAAACAGGCTCAACGAAAGTAATATTACCATTTATTTTTTGAACTCTCTGAGAAATTCTTTCTAATCCATCACTACCATCTTGAATAGTTTCTATATAAGTTACCAATTGCGTATCATCATATTGATATACTGTTTGATATTCACTCACTTTATCAAATACTTCAAACTCTTCACTAACAACAGATATTTTAGGACTAGTTTCTTTAATTTGAACAATAGTTCCAGTTCCTATTAAAGCATTCTCATCCTGATACTTAGGATTTGATATCAAAAATTCCTGAATAGATATTTTATTATTAAAAGCTATTGTTTCTACTTCTTCATTTTCTTTTACTGTATAAGTTGAAGTAACCGGATTATCACCAAATAATAAATATTGAGATAAAGCATCAGAATCCATAAAAATTCTTTCCGAAACAGCAATATTTTTTTCAATAAAAGTTATGTTTTCAGAAATATAAACATTTTCTATCATATTTCCTGTAGCTTCTATTTTTACTTGATTATCACTTAAATAAGCTTCATATTCATTACTACCTACATAAGTTTGGATAATCTCATTAATAGAAGTTTCAAATATATCTTTATCTAAAACATTAATAACCATATCAGTTTCTTCATCACGAATAATAAATTGATATCCCTTAACATTAAATGATTTTATATCAACCATTGAGTTATAAACTTCTTCAACATTAGATAAATCAACATCATAAGTTAAAACCTTTTCAACTGTTAAACCATCAGGATTATAAACATCCTCAATTTTTCTTTCATCTTCCAAATCAATACGAACACAATCAACACCATTACTTTTATATTTTTCATAAGGATTATTTTCCATTAATTCCAAAGCTTCATCATCTATAGGACAAAAATTTCTACTAATTGTTCCAGCATTTACATATATATCAGTTTTTTCTTCAATATATTTATACAATTCCTCTTCCGAATAAATTGTACCAAGTAGTTTATCATCTAAAAAAACATTATAAAATTCATTAGGATATAACGATTTACCATAATCAAAACTAACAAAAAATAACATAAGTCCTAAAAATAAACTAATAATTATATTTTTTTTCATTCTTCACCTTCTATTTCATCAATAGTATTAAATGTACTAGTATCAGTTTTAAAAGCTAAGTGTATTGTATCAACTGGCCCATTTCTGTGTTTAGCTATAATAAGCTCAGCTCGAGATATATTATCACCCTGCAATAATTCACGGTTATAATAATCTTCTCTATGTAACATTGCAACTATATCGGCATCCTGTTCTATTGAACCAGATTCTCTTAAGTCACTTAATATCGGTCTTTTATCTGCTCTACCTTTACCTTCAACACTACGTGATAACTGAGATAAAGCAATAACAGGAATTTTTAATTCCATAGCTAAAGTTTTTAACGATCTCGAAATTTCAGTAACCTCTTGAACACGGTTACCTTTATAACGATCAGAACCCTGAATTAACTGTAAATAATCTATTATTACAATATCAATTCCATCTTTCATAGAAGCAAGTCTTCGACATTTAGCTCTAATCTCACTAATAGTCATACCAGCAGTATCATCAATATACATTTTAGTTTCTGCTAACCTACTAATAGCTTCATTAACTCTACGCCAATCATCGTGCTGTAAACTACCATTTTTTAATTTATTACCTTGAATTTGACCAACTTGAGCTAACATACGAGTAATTAACTGTTCCGCACTCATCTCCATATTAAATAAAGCCACAGTTTTTTTATCATCAATAGCTATATTAGTAGCTAAATTTAATGCAATAGCAGTTTTCCCCATCCCGGGACGAGCTGCTAAAATAATTAACTCATTAGGATGTAATCCCGAAGTTAACTTATCTAACTTACTAAAACCAGTTTGAATACCAGTAATTAAACCTTTATTTTTAGATAGCTTCTCCAAATCAGATTGTGCTTTAAATAAAACATCTTGAATCGTTTTAAATTCAGAACCCTTACGAGTTTTTACAACAGATAAAATTTCAGTTTCAGCATAATCCAATGTATCATTAATTTGTCCAGTTGAATTATAAGCTTTAGTTGCTATATCAGTAGCTTTATCTATTAATCTTCTTAAAACAGCTTTTTCTTCGACTATTTTTATATATTCATCAACATTTGCTGCAGTAGGAACACTTAAAGCAATCTCAGTTAAAGCTTCTATTCCACCTACAACATTAAGCCATTTTCTTTTTTTAAGTTCTTCAGAAACAGTCATAACATCAATAGGAACACCTACTTCAGATAAATCTCTAATAATAGTAAATATTTTACTATGAGCTTCCAAATAAAATAATGATTCATGTAATGATTCAATACTTTTTTGAAGAGCATATTTAGTTAGAAACATTGAACCTAAAACAGCTTGTTCTGCTTCTATACTATGTGGTATAACTTTTTCTTTCATAACTCACCTACTTTACTAAATGAACTTTTACAACAGCAATTACACTTTTGTGAAGTTCAACATTTACATTATGTACTCCTAAAGATGATAAACTTTCATTTAACTTTATTTTATTTTTTTCAATTTCAAAATTTAATTTTTTTAATTCCGTAGCAATTTGTTTAGTACTAACACTACCAAATACCCTATCACCACTACCAGTTTTAACAGCAATTGTAATAGTTAATTTTTCTAATTTTTCCTTTTCTTTTTTAGCTTTTTCTATATCTAATAATTCTTTTTCCTTTTGTTTTTCTAAAGAAGTATTATATTGTTTTAAATTACCTTCATTAGCTTTAATAGCATATCCATTTTTACATAAAAAGTTTTCAGCATAACCATCAGCTACATTTTTAATTTCACCTTTTTTACCTTTACCTTTTAAATCCTTAATAAAAATTACTTTCATGCATTACCTCCAATAACTTCTCTTAATTTCTTTTCAGCTTCTTTTAAACTACATTTAAGTTGAGTTGCAGCTTCATTCAAATGACCTCCACCCTCTAACTTAGACATAAACTTTTCAACATTTACATTACCAATACTTCTAGCACTTATACCAATCATATTACCATCTATTCTACCTACTACAAAAGATGCTTCAACATTTTCAAATTGTAACATTTCTTCAGCAATTTGTGCCAAATCAACTTTACTATAAATTTCTTCACCTGTAACACATAAAGCATAACTTTCAGTAATCATCATACTTTTTTCAATTACTCTATGCCTTTTTATATAATTTTCCATAGATTCTTTAAGTATTATCTGTTTTAAAATATTATCAGCACCTAACTTAAATAAATAAGCAGCAGTTTCATGCGTTTTATCACTAGTTTTTAAATTAAATCCATTGGTATCAACCTCTAATCCTACTAACATAAAAGTAGCAAGTAAAGGATCAATTGTTTTATTTAAATATTCTAAATATAATGTAGAAAATTCAACAATACTAGATAAATTAGAGTTAATATAAGTAAACTTACTATTTTTTATATAATCTTTACTTTTAATGTGATGATCAATCACAACAACATTTTTAACTAAAGATAACAATTCTTCATTTTCAACCATGACAGGTTTATGAGTATCTAAAACTATTAATAATGTATTATCACTAATTTTAAAACCCTTGCTTTTAACAAAATAATTAATTTTGTTTTCATTTAGCATACTATATGCTTTGATAATAGAATTAGATTTACCATCAATACTATCAACTATATAATTTTCAATATTCCATTCATTGATAATTTGTTGTATACAAAAAGCAGAACCCAATCCATCAAAATCAGGATATTTATGTGTCATAATAATAACATTATCTGATTCCTTAATTAATTTTGTTAATGTTTCAAATGTTTTGTCCATATTTTCACCCATATTAATTATACTATAAATTTATAAAAATATAAAGTCACTAGACAATTATTAATTATACCATATTTTTAAAAAAAATCAAAAAAAGAACTACTTGATTCTCTCATATAGTTCTTTAATTTTTTTAAATCTGTGGTATATACCAGATTTAACTAGTTTTCACTTCTATACCAAATATCAATTTCCTCTCTTGTTGGAATATCAAATAGTTTATTTACTTTATTATATAATCCTTCATCAACAAAATAATCATCAGATTTTCCCAATTCAATCAATTCATTTCTAGTTGCAATATTTTTCATCCACTGTTCATCATTAATATCAATGTAATGCCATTCAAATTGAATATTGTTATCTTTATAATACTTGGTAACTTCTTTCCTTTGTTCAGATAGCCAAAATCCCCAATCCAAAACTACATTACAACCTAAATTAACGATTTCCACAGTTTTTTTGTGAAAATACTTATGTACGTCTTTAAAAACTGCATCATGAGTATCAGTTAAAGATTTATGAAAAACCATATTATCTAATTCATCACATGATAAAGAAACTGCTTTGAAACTCTTCAAGTTATGTTTAACATAATAAGTTTTACCACTACATATTTTACCACAAATTAATATTACCTTTGCCATAAAGACACCTCCTTTTAAAATATTATACATAATTACTTGACAATAATCAAATAAATACAAACAACTACAATGAAAAAAAGAACTACTTGATTCTCTCATATAGTTCTTTAATTTTTTTAAATCTGTGGTATATACCAGATTTAGTAATTTTCTTCTCAGTTTCTAAAGATATAATCTCACTTAATTCAACTAAGGAAACCTCAGGATACTTAAGTCTATATAAAGCTACTACTTGCTCTTTTTCATCAAGTAATTCAAGTCCAACCTTATTTTGAATAGCTTCAATTTGTTTAACTTGTTCCAAAGCTGTATTTATAATTTTATCAACATTTGCTTGTTCACAATTATTTAAACGATTAGTCATATTTTTATGATCTCGATAAATTCTTATATCTTCATAATATAAAACAGCATTAAATGATTTTATAATTCTTAAAAAGTCACTTATTTTTTCAGCTTCTTTAATATAAACCATATATTTATTCTCACGTTTTAAAATTTTACTATTTAAATAATATTGGTTAAGTAAATTATTTAAATACTCAGCATAACTAAAATCATTTAATAAAAATTCTAAGTGATATCTTGATTTTTTAGGATCGTTAATTGAACCATTCATTACAAATACTGCTCTTAAAAAAGCCCTTTTACACTCTTCATCCTCGATATAACATTGTTTAGGTAAATTATTTTCTAAAGGATACTCGTTTAAAACTAGATCAACTTTTGAGGTTTGTAAAATAAATATAGGTTTTTTAGAATAATTAAATCCCTTACGAACCGTAATAGACATATTAATATTTAAAAGATTTTTAAAAAGCGAAAATACTCTTCTTGCAACACTATAATTTTCAGTTGTAATTTTAATTACATCAGTATTTATACTTGATAAACTTATTATAGTAGCAATTTCAGCAATATTTTCAAATTTTGAAGTTTCTAATTTAGTAACTTCATTTTTAACATCAGTAGTAAATGACATTTAATCAATCATCGAAGCAACAATATGAAAAGCCAATTTAACTGTATTATGTTTAATCATATCATCTTCAATTATAACAAAATCATTTAATATGAAATTTATATCTTTTAAATTATCTATATCTAATAAAACAGGATCTTTCTGTTCTAAAACTTTATATCTATTAATAACCTCATTTGAAATATGTCCATTATTAACAACACAAGTATCTATTTTTTTATTACCCAAATAACTATTTAAAACATTAATATGATCACTAACAGTAAAACCTTCAGTTTCACCAGGTTGTGTCATCATATTACAAACATACATTATTTTAGCTTTTGATTCATCGATAGCATTTTTAATATCACCACTAATTAAATTACAAGCAACACTAGTATATAAACTTCCCATACTAAGTAAAATCATATCAGCACTTTTTATCTCTTCAATAACTTCAGGTAATATAGTAGGTTCATTAACATATGATATTTCTTTAATAGTTGAATCATACTCAGTTATTTTATGTTCTCCAACAATCATATTACCATCATTCATTAAAGCTTTTAAAATAGCATTATCTTCAGTTAAAGGTAAAACTTTCCCTTTTAAATTCAATACTTTACTTAATTCTTTAATACCTTCAGAAAAAGAAGAAGAACAATCTATTAAACTAGTTAATAATAAATTTCCTAATGAATGCCCCATTAAAGAAGAATTATTGTGAAATCGATAATTAATAATTTTTTCCAACAACGGTTCTGTTTCTGATAAAGCAACAATTACTCTTCTAATATCTCCAACAGCCGGTATATTAAATTCTTTTCTTAATTTACCAGTACTTTTACCATCATCAAATACAGTTACAATAGCTGTTATATCAACTGGAAATTTTTTAAGTCCCCTTAATATTGTGGATAATCCAGTTCCACCACCTAAGACTACAATTTTCTTATTCATAATTCTCCTAAAACAATATGTTTTCTATATTTTCTTTATCATTATATCGATTTCTAAATTTTGATCCTGAGGCTTTATAAATAAATAAACCAATACCAGCGATCACCATAATTAATGAAACTACTTGTGCTGCTTTTAAGTCTAAAAACATTAAACTATCAGTTCTCATTGATTCAATAAAATATCTACCAATACCATACCATATTAAATAAAATGCTGTGCTTTGACCAATTTTCCAATAATAAGTTCTTTTAATTAATAATAAAATAATTACCCCTAATATACACCATAACGATTCATATAAAAATGTAGGTTGATAATAAACACCATTAATTTCCATTCCATCAATTACAAATTGAGGAATAAATATACTTTCTAAAAATTCTGCAGTCGTAGTTGGACCATGGGCTTCACTATTAAAGAAATTTCCCCATCTTCCAATTGCTTGACCCACAAGTAAACCTATCACACTAATATCTAATATTCTAAATAAAGTTGCTTTATATTTACGACAATAAAACACCATAAATAATAACCCAAATAAAATACCACCATGAATAGCAAGGCCACCTTCCCAAAACATCAAAATTTCATTTAAATTATTACTATAATAAGACCAATTAAATGCTACATAGTATAACCTAGCGCCAATAAAACCAAACACTAAAGTATAAAATAACAAATTACCCATAAAATCTTTTGGTATATTAAATTTTTTAGATTCCTTCATAATTAATGAAGTTCCAATAACAACACCTAATAAAATAAAAATTGAATACCAATAAATTTGGATAAAACCTAAATCTAACAAAATAGGATTCATAAATATCTACCTCCTTATTAATTATATTACATTTCACTTTTTAATTCAAATAATATATCACGAAGTTCCATAGCTTTTTCAAAATCTAAATTTTTAGCTGCTTCCTTCATTTCATTTTCAACATCAATAACCA
>CAYJEL010000001.1:0-47126 GCA_964369245.1 uncultured Muribaculaceae bacterium | reverse complement strand
CAACCTACAACTCAAGTTAATCCAGAAGTAGTACAACCTACAACTCAAGTTAATCAAGAAGTAGTACAACCTACAACTCAAGTTAATCAAGAAGTAGTACAACCTACAACTCAAGTTAATCCAGAAGTAGTACAACCTACAACAACAATACATGATACTGGAGTTAATCCAAATACACCTAATAATAAAAAATCTAATAACATGGTTTTAATAGTAATAGTTGTTATAGCAATAGCGCTTTTAATTAGTGGAATATTTATTTTTAAAACAGTATTTATGTCATCAGAAAGTATATTTAAATCTTCAATTGAACAAGGATTCAAAAATATTAATAATACATTAGACGACTTAGAAAACTTTACTTTTAGTTATAATGTAGATGAAGATACATTATTCTCAAATGGAAAATTAAGCTTAAATACAAACTTTCCAGGATTAGAAGAAATAAATGAATATGCAATCGATTATAAAATAGGAATAGATGCAAAAAATACAAATCTATATACTAATTTAGGCTTAACTCAAAATAATGAGGATTTATTAAGAGCAATGATTAATATATTAGATAATGAAGTGGTAGCTACTTTACCTGGTGTCTTCTCAGAAAAATTATTCGCCCAATTAGATTATGAATTAGATTTAAATATGGAATCTTTAGATATCCAAAATAATACTATTTCAAAAGAAGATAGAGAGTTATTATTAAATAAAATAAGTGGCTATCTAGCGAATTCTTTAATAAGTGAACAATTTACTAAAGAAGATAAAACAATTACAATTGATGATACAGATTACAAAGTTACTTCACATGAATATGAAGTAGACTCTGATACATTAGAAAAAATGTTAGTGTCTATTATTGATGCTATGAAAAATGATGAAGAATTTTTAATTTTAGTAACGAAATACATTGAAATGGACAAAGATGAACTAATTAACAACTTAGAAGATTCAAAAAGTGACTTAGATATTAACGGAGAAACTTTTTCAATTAATATTTTAACACAAGGTTTATTATCTACACCATTTGGTATTCAAGTAACAGGTGATGATTATGAATTAAGCTATTATTATGATTTAGATCAAATTAAATTTGAAACCAATGATGGTAACATAGTAATAAAATTTGAAGAAGAAAATATCAACTTCAGATTAGAAGCGACTATTGAAAATAATCAAACTGCTGTTTTAGAAATAAATTTAAAAAATGAAACAGTTTCTGAAAATGAAATAAACACTAATATATCTATTAAAGCAGCTATAGAAGATCCATCAAACGAAGATATATACTTAGAAGTAAATTTAGAAAATAAAATTACAACTAATGAAACAATAGAAACATTTGATAAAACAAATGCTAAAGATGTAAACACGTTGACAGAAGAAGAACTAAATACAATAATTAATAATATAATTACTAACTTAGAAGGAACTATTTTTGAAGCGTTTTTAACAATGTAATTTAACACACCAATTATGGTGTGTTTTTTTTAAAAAAAATATTGATTTCTCAATATTTTATACTTCAAATTGCGAATTATATAATTCACTATAAAAACCTTTAGCTTTTAATAATTCATCATGATTTCCCTGTTCAACAATATTTCCATCTTTTAAAACTAAAATAATATCAGCATTTTTAATAGTAGATAATCTATGAGCAATTATAAATGAAGTTTTACCTTCTGATAATTTATCCATAGCTTTTTGAACAATTTTTTCAGTTCTAGTATCAACATTACTAGTAGCTTCATCCAAAATTAAAAATGGAGTTACTTGCAACATTCCTCTAGCAATTGTTAATAACTGTTTTTCACCAGAAGATAAACTTTCAGCGTCACTTAATACAGTGTCATATCCATTTGGTAAAGCTTTAATTAAATGATCAATACCTATGCTAGTGCACACTTCTTTTACTCTTTTATCACTAACATTTAGTTGATTAAATTTTATATTTTCCATTATAGTTCCTTCAAATAACCAAGTATCTTGAAGAACCATACAAAATAAATCATAAACATTTTCTCTAACGAGATTTTTAATATCAACGCCATCAATTAAAATACTACCAGAATTAATTTCATAAAACCTCATTAATAAATTAACTAATGTAGTTTTACCTGCTCCAGTAGGTCCAACAATAGCTACTTTTTGACCCTTACTAACTTTTAAAGAAAAATCATGAATAATTTCCTTATTCTTAGAATATCCAAATTTAACATTTTTAAATTCAATATGACCTTCACTAACTTCTAGAACATCTTTTTTATCATCTTCATTAGCTAATTCTTTTTCGTCTAAAAATTTAAATATTCTTTCTGATGCCGCTGTAGCAGATTGTAAACTATTTAATGACTGTGCAATAGTAGATAAAGGTTGTGTAAACAATCTTATATAAATCATATAAGCAACAATTACACCTATAGTTATATGACCCTCAAAAGTAAGATATGCTCCTACAACTGTAACAGCAGTATATCCAAAATTACCAATAAACATCATTAATGGCATCATTAATCCAGATAAAAATTGACTCTTAAATGAACTTTCAAATAACTGGTCATTATATTTATCAAAATTTTCTTTTGCTTCATCAGTAGCATTATATATTTTAACAACATTATGAGAAGAATAAATTTCTTCAATATGACCATTTAATAAACCTAATTCTTCTTGTTGTCTAGAAAAATACTTTTGAGATTTTCCTAAAATAATACCAACAAGACTAAAACCAATTAAACTTGCAACAATAGCAGTAATAGTCATTATAATATTAGTTAAAAACATCATAACAGTAACACCTATAAATAAAGCAATAGCTGAAACTAAACTACCAATACTTTGATTCAAAGATTGTGATACAACATCCACATCATTTGATACACGTGATAAAATATCACCAGTCGTGTTTTTATCAAAATATTTTAAAGGTAACCTATTTAATTTTTTAACAATTTTACTTCTTAAATCCTGACTATATTTTTGTGTAACTGAGGCAGTTATAAATCCTTGAATAGTTGAAAAAATAAAACTTAAACTATATATAATAATTAAAATTATACCAATTTCTAAAACATAATCTGTATCAATACCAGTCATTAAACCACTAGTTATAGTGTCAGTTATTTTTGTAATTTGATTAGGTCCAATTATAGTCAAAATAGAACCAGCTATAGCAAATATAATTGAAATAATAAGTATTACTTTATATTTGCCCATACTAGAAAATAATTTTCTCAAAGATTTTTTAAAATCTTTAGGTTTTTCACCAACACCCTGTGGTGCTCCAGGTCCTCTATTCATTTTCAAGCTCCTTTTCTGATAATTGTGATAAAGCTATCTCTTTATATATATCACAGTTTTTAAGTAACTCTTTATGAGTGCCAATTCCAATAATTTTACCCTCATCAAGTACAACAATTTTATCAGCATGCATAATAGTTCCAACTCTTTGACCTACAATTAAAGTTGTCGTATCTTTTGTATAAGTTTTTAAAGCTTTTCTTAAAACCGAATCAGTTTTATAATCTAAAGCTGAAAATGAATCATCAAAAATAAAAAACTCCGGTTTGCGAGCAACTGCTCTAGCAATAGAAACCCTTTGTTTCTGCCCTCCTGAAATATTAGTACCTCTACTAGCTAATTCAGAATTAATTCCCTCTTCCATTTTACTAACAAAATTAGTAGCTTGAGCAACTTCTAAAGCTTCAATAATATCTTTTTCACTAATCATATCACTACCATAATCAACATTTGATTTTATTGTTCCTTTAAATATAACTGAACTTTGTGGTACATATCCAATTTTACTATATAAACTTTCTAAATCATATTTTTTAACATTTACATCATTAATTAAAATTTCACCTTTTGTAACATCATAAAATCTTGGAATTAAATTAATTAAAGTTGATTTACCAGAAGCAGTACCTCCAATAAAGGCAATAGTTTCACCTTTTAAAACTTTAAAATTAATATTTTCTAACATTGCCTCATCAGCATCAGGATATTTAAATAAAACATTCCTAAATTCAATAGTACCTAAATTTTTATCATCTATATACTTACCACTTTTTATTCTTGGCTCAGTACTTAAAACTTCATTAATTCTTGATGCAGAAACAGAAGCTCTTGGGTATATAATTATTATTATTACCAACATCATAAAAGCCATAATTACTTGAACTGCATATGAAGAAAATACAATCATATCAGTAAAAATTACAAGCCTATCAGCCATAATAGCTTCATTTATAATAAATGCTCCCGTAACATAAATAACAAGTGACAAAGATGACATAATTAAAGTCATAAACGGCATTAAAACAGCCATAGCTTTATTTATAAATATATTAGTTTTAGTAACACTTTCATTACTTTCCTCAAATTTATTTTCTTGATACTCCTTAGCATTAAAAGCTTTTATAACTCTAATACCAGTAATATTTTCACGAGTAACACCATTTAATTTATCAGTTAATTTTTGAATTACTTTAGTTTTTGGTAAAACAGATACAACCAGAATAATAACTACTACTAATAAAATTAAAACTGCTATTCCAGTATATGAAGACCATGTCATGCTTTTACCAGCAATCTTAGTAACTGCCCACATTGATAAAATAGGAGCTTTTATTATAACCTGTAAACCCATTGCAACAAATCGTTGAACATTTAAAATATCATTACCAGTTCTAACAATTAAACTACTAACAGAAAATTTCTTAATCTCTTCCATTCCTAAATCTTCTACTCTATAAAATAAATCTTTTCTTTGTCTTTGAGAAAATGAAGCCGCTATATAAGCAACAAAATAACCAGTAATAACTGCAGCTGCAAAACTACCCAAAGCACATAATAACATATAAAATCCTGGCTCTAGTATATCACTAACACTACTATTAGGAGTTTGTAAAACAGCAGTCATCTCAGACATAAAATCAGGTAATTTTAAATCTAACCAAACCTGAACTACTACAAAAACTATAACAGGAATAATCATTAACAATTCTTTTTTAGATATTCTTTTTAATAATTTAAACATAAATCTTTCCTTTCAATAAATAATGATACCACAACACCAAACTAAAATAATATACTTTCACCAAATTTTCATTAAAAATTGATAATACTATTATACTCTTTATTTCCAATTAAATTATCGTGATTATCAAAATACTTTATTTTTCCACTTTCCATAAAAATAACATCGTCAGTTTTTTCTAAAACATCCGCTGACTTAGTAATTATAATAATATTTTTTTCTTCCTTCAAAGCAACAATTTTATCTAATAAAACCATCTTAATATCATAATCAAAAATATCAATAGCCATATCAATTAAATATATACTTGCTTTAGAAGCAAACGCAATGGCAAAACTAAATAAAACCTTCTCACTTTGATTTAAATTACAATCATTTAAAATAGAATCATAACCATCAGTAAATTTTGTAATTTTATCATGAATACTCAACAACTTACAATTTTCAACAACTTTACTAAACTTAACATGAGAATCTTTAATAATATCTCGAAAACTAAGATTTAAATAATTAGATTCCTCTCTAATAATATACATCAACTTTAAATAATCACTTAAAATATAATCATTTATATCTATATCATCAATTGTTACCGTTCCTTGGTGTTGACGATTTAATTTCAATAACAAGTGAAATATAGCCGATTTACCACTACCAGCTTTGCCAACAATACCATAAACTTTTTTAGATTTTAGCTCAATTGAAAATTCATTTAACATTGGATCATCTTTATAACCATATAAAACATCTTTAAAACAAATAGTACCACTTACAATTAAATCAGAATGTTTACGATTATAATTGTATTCATTACTATATTCAAATAGTTTAAAAATTCTTTCATAGGCAACTTTTCTACGAAGTAATTCCCTACTCAACATAACAAGCTCAGTACTACCAGCAATTAATTGTGCATAATAATTATAAATTATTAAAATTGTTCCTATGGTCATCTCTCCAACAGAAATTAAATAAATTCCAAACATCATTAATCCCCATCTAAATAACTCAATCATAAATAACATCAAATGTTTATAAAAATCTTCAATAACTCTCTGTTTCATAAAAGAACCTAAATACTTTTTAGTTGCTTTTTTAGTTCTATTATATGTTAAATTAAACACATTATTAGATTTTATTTCTTTAATATTAATTAAAAACTCATCCAACAAATTATTTTTATAATCATCATTTTTAGATTTAACCAAGTTTACTTTTAAAATATGCTTTTGAGTGAAAAACATCACCAATAACAATAAAGTAATGGAGATTACCCCAATAACTCCAACATAAAAGTCAATTAAGAAAAAATACAATAAAACAAATACTTGACTTAAAAAAGATAAAACTTTATAAAAAATATTACAAGTATTATTACAAATTATATTCAAGTCTGTATGCATTAAATTAATATATTCCCCAACACTAAATCGTGATAAAGAAAATAAAGAATTACTCATAGTTTTTTTTATTAGTATATCACTTAACAAATCATATATATTTTTATAAGATACATGCCATAAGTGATTTTTAACATACCCTAAAGTTCTATAAATAATCACCAATAAAATTCCAATCAATATAATTACAATAGCTTCATTATATTTATTTTCTGCCAATAAATCTATAACCTCACTAAATAATAAAGGTAAAACAAGCATAACAGCCATAATTATAGTAATACAAAAAATTCTAACACAATATATAAATCTATTTTTTTTAAATACCAATTTTTTTAAATCATTAATTGATTTTAACTCCATAATAATTACCCCCTAACTTTACCATCTTCAAAAGTAATTATTTCATCACATTTGCTTAAAATACTTTTTTCACTTGAAACAATAATTATAATTTTATTTTCTTTTAATTGAATTAATTTATTAATAATAACATCTTTTTCTTTCTTATTTAAATGAATAAAAGACTCATCTATTAAAATAATTTTCGATTTAACACTTAAAATACGCGCAAATATTAACATAGTTTTTGTACTAGTAGATAACTTATTTCGACATTCACTCAAATTAGTATCATATCCATTTGGTAAATTAACTATTTCTTTATGAATATCTAATTCTCGACAAACATTAATTATCTCATCAAAATTCTCACTATTAGCACTTAAATTTTCCTTTATAGATAAATTAAGAAATATCGGATCTTTGCCAATTGTTGATATTAAATAAAAATAATCTGAATTAGGTATATCATAAATATCAGTATTATTTATACAAATATTACCTTCATGTTGACAATTTAATTTTAATATCAAATCCAATACCGAACTTTTACCACTGCCTTCTTTCCCAGTTAATCCCGTTATTAATCCTCTCTTTAAAACAAAACTAACATCATTTAAATACGGAGTTTTTCTATCACCATATATAATATTTTTAAAAATTAAATCACCGTTTATATCAACCTTCTTTTTATTACTAAGTACACTTACTTCGTGACTATAAATCAATAAACGACTTAATCTTTTAGCTGAAACACTAAAAATTTTTAAATTTTGAAAATACAAAATTAATTCAGAATACGAAGTTAATAATTCACCGTGATAATTATAAATAACAACAATAGTTCCTAACATCATATTCCCATGTGTAATTAATAATAACCCAGCTAATAACAATACCCATCTTTGAATATTAACAAGTAAAATTGTAATATCTTTAATTAAAGATTCTTGATCTTTTAATTCCACAAAAGAATTAGTGTAATTAAAAGTTGCATCATTAACCCTATTTAATGTAGGTAAAAACAAATTAAAAGATTTAATTTCTTTCATACATGTCAAAACCTCATTAAAAACACCATTTCTCTCATCTAATTTAGCTAATTTTTTAGAATTTAACATCTCATTTTTATTTTTTGAAAAATAAATCATTAACATAATCACAATCAAGACAATACTTGAAATAAAACCAATATAAATATTTAAATAATAAAAATAACCAATTACAACGAAAATTTCTACAATATATACAATCCTACTCATAACATCGCAAACAAACGAACAAATTAAATTAATATCATTACTCATAATATTAATAAAACTACTAGAATTAAAACGTGATAAACTATATAAAGAATTACTATAAGTTTTTTTTAAACTTTCATTTGTAATAATTCTAAACAATTTATTATACAAATAATGCCATGTAAAGGTTTTGAAAACAGAAATAAACTGAGAAAAAAACGCTAAAATTACTCCTATAATTGAATATTTAATTGCCATTTCATAATTATTACTGTTAACATAATCGACTATAATACCAATTATAACAGGAATAAGTAAGAAAATCCCGCGATAAAAAATATTAGCCATAAAGTGTAAAATTATTTCTTTTAATGATTTTAATAAAGTACTTTTTACCAATTTTTTACTTAAATTTATATCTTCCATTTTTCTACCATCCTATATATATTTTACCACTTTACAGTATAAAAAAAAAGATAAATAAATATCTTTTAAACATTATCATCATTTTTAACAAACGAATCACTTATTACTTTAAACTTATCATTTCGATTTCCAAATGAAGTATTGTTTTGTCCACTTATTCTAGAATTTGATAAACCTTTCTGATGTTTAATTAAATTATCATAAGTAACCAAATTTTTTATATCTGCTCTAGTATCTGATTCATGAATATGTCTAGCACTATCATTACGATAACCTGCATATATTACATAGTAATAAACAAAACCAGCTATTAAAAATATGAAATTATAATCAAAATCAATAAATAACATAGCTATTAACCCCATAATTTCAACTAAGATTGATACAAATACCAACTTAGGTACATATACAGGAACACTTCCCATAGTTTCTTTAGTTCGCGCATTCACAGCTACATAATGTAAAACTTTTTTACTACCTTTAATTTCTTGATAACTGTATAACCAAACAGGTAAATAAGTAGCTTTCCATTTTTGACCTGTAATATCAATTTTTTGATTTTCCCACTTAACTCCACGATTATATTTTGTTAAACTAGCATTAGCTTTAAATTTAGCTATATCAATACTTTGTGCTTCTAAAATTCCATCTAACTGTTCAATGTTTACATCTCTTTTTTCAGAATTAAATCCTTTTAAATAATTAGCATCCCATTTAACACAATTTTCAGTATCAAAAGGTAAAATAGAATTAATTATATTAGTAGTTTTATACTTATTTTTAACATCTAATTTATCTTTGTTAGATTCAATTGTTAAATCATCAATTGTAATATCAAAATCTCTTTTAACTTCATATAAATCAGCATCATAATATGTTCTTCTATCTTCACCTGTACCTACTGAATATTTTCGGATTAAAATTTCACCTTTACCATTAAATGAAGCATTGGCATTAATATCAACAACCATATACGGTAAATAAACACCAATTACATTATTACTCTCAAACTCAGCTTTAAATTTAGGATGAGCATAAAAATTTCTTTTCTTAACAAACTGCTCAATATTTACTTTAGCTTCTTCTTTTTCTATTCCAAAAGGTAAAATCATATCTGGTACTGCACCATTAGGAATTTGTTGGTTAATAGATAAAGTATTACGGCACCAATGACATCTTGCTTGTAATGATTCATTTGTATCAATTACAACCTCTGCACCACAACTAGTACACTTAAAAGTAATTAAATCTTTAGAATCAGCAACAATATCACTAGCACCTGTACCTACAATTTTTCCTTTAAGCTGTGAAATATCATCTATTTCATTACTTAATTCAGCTTTAAAACTATGTCTACAAAAATTACATTGTAAGTTACCATTTTTTAAATTGTGTTTTATATCAGTAGAACCACATTTAGGACATTTACTTTGACCATCCTTAAGCCCTTCATGACTATTCAATATTTTTTTTTCATTAATATTAACAGTAGTTTCTTCTTTTTTAACTACATCATTACTCATTAAATATTACCTAAAACCTCTGCTTTTTCTTTATCGAAATCTTCTTGAGTAATAACTCCAGCATCTAAAAGTTTTTTCATTTTTTCTAATTTTGCATATGGATCTTCAGCAGGTGCTGCTTGTTGCGTTGGTTGTTGAAAAGCTCCCATAGCTCCACCAGTAGCATTCATACCCATTCCCATGAATCCCATTCCCATAGCTCCACCGCCATTAGGATTTGATCCAGCTGCTTCAAAACCACGAGCAACTGATTGTTGCATAAATGAATTACCTCTCGCTCCCATTAAAGCATCTGCTTTTTGAACATCTGCTAAAATTGCTTTAGTTACTTCATCGTACTCTATAGCTTGAATTGCAACTTTTTCAATTACTAAACCACGATCTGATTTCCATTTATAAGCATCTTCAACTGCTTGCGATAAAGAAGCAGCAAATCCAATTTGGTCACCTTGAATTTTAGCTATTCTATTTCCTTTAGAAGGATCATTAGTATAATTAGAAAATGCCGGTGCTAAACTACCAACAACTTCATTAAACAATTGAGTTCCAGCAGGATTATCCATGTCCGCAAAATCAAACATAGGTGCATCAACTACTAAATATTGTGCTGGTACAAATTGTTTAAGAAATAACATAGGGTCAACAATTTTTAAAGTATATGTCCCACGAGTAACTGCTCCTGCTTGTGTACCTAAAAATGCATCATCCCAATAAATTTCTGCTTGAGTTCCAAATCTATTATTTGGAATTTCTTTTAAATTAACATAAAATGCTAATTGTTGAGAGCCTGGTTGCCCACCAAACTTAAATCTTTCCCAAGTTTGTTTAAATAATGGAGCAATAATTCCATCACCACCAAAAAACGATTGTGAATTAGGATCTTCACTATTAAAAATAAATCCTCCTGGTTCAGCAATAAATCCTGTTATCGCTCCATCTTGCATAGTAACAAGAGCTGTTCCTTCAGGTACAACGATTTTACTTCCATTAGAAATAATATTTTCTGAACCCTTAGTATTTTCTCCTCTACCATTGTTTGTTCCATTTGGAACTGCAGGAAAAACTGCTGTTGTAGCTGTAATTCCTACTTTTGGTTGATAAAAATCTTTCCATTGATCAGCGAAAGTTCCACCTAAAGAACCTGTAAACGCTTTAATAAATCCCATAAATAACCTCTTTCCTTATACATAAACCATATTATGTCTACAATTTAATTTTATCACACTTTTATAAATATTCAAACTATTTCATATATTTTATCTCAAAACTAGTACATTTATTTATATCAGATTGAACACTTATGAATCCATTATCCTTATTAATTATAGTTTGCGCTAAATTAAGACCAACACCAATACTGTTAGAACTATTCCCCTTATAAAACCTATTAAATACTTTTTTCAATTCTTTTTTCTCAATTCCACTACCATTATCTTTAATAATCACTTTAGTATAAAAATTATTATCATTAACTATAGTTTCAATAACACCATCAGCAAATGAGTGTTCAATAGCATTTTTTAAAATATTAGTTAAAGCCTCTACTTGCCAATTAAAATCAACATTAATAACTATATCTTTAGTAACTGATTTAACTATTTTAATATTTTTTTCAAATATTAAAAATTCTAAATTATTTAAACAACAATCAATTATATCACTCACTAATACTTTATCTTTTTTCATTTCAATAACATTAGCATCAAACTTAGATAATTTTAATAAATTTAAAACTAAAAAATTTATATTAATAATCTTTTCTTTTATATCTTTTAAAAACTCTGCTCTTATACTCTCTTCCATATCTTTATCATCAATTATATTATCTAACATAATTGAAATAGAAGTTAAAGGAGTTTTAAGTTGATGTGAAATATCAACTATATTATTTTTTAATAAAATCTTATCTTCCTTCAAAATTTCAGAACTCTCTTTTAATTTAATAGTCGTTTTATATATTTCATTTTTTAATTTAGAAAAGTCATCTTCAGAATTAGTATTAAGTTCTAACTTATAATTCATTTTATTAATTTCTTTTAAATAATTAGTTATTTCATCTATATTTTTTTTAAGACTTTTTCTTTTATTTATGTCATATATAAAAATAACCATTATCACAATAACAAAAATTACAAAATTCAAAGTTATAACTTCAGAAAACACATTACTATTAAGTAAATTTAAATCATCTTTTGTAAAACCGTACTTAGACAAAACATCTTCATCAATAACATCTTCACTTTGTAAAATATTAATTAATTCTAAACTATCAAGTTCTGGATTAAAAGTTAAAACCTTATCAATGATACCAATTATTTTCTCATTATAAGTTTCAGTATAATTTACATAATTTATAAAGGTTACTATTATATTTAATAAACAAAAAATTATCATTACCACTAAATATTTAATTTTCATCTAAAATATACCCAATTCCTTTCACAGTTTTTATATCATCTAAACCAAACTTATTTCTAATTCTTTTTACATAAACAGTTAAAGTATTATCCTCAATAAATTTATCAACACTAATCATATAAAAAATTTTATCCCTTGTTACCACCTTACCAATATTATTAAAAAATAAACTAATAATTTTAAATTCCAAAGGTGTTATAAAAAATTCTTCACTACCTTTAAATAATTTCATTTTCTCATTATCTAAAACATAATCTTTAAAAATTAATTTACTACTTTCATTTCTTTTTAATATTTTTTCTATTCTCATTAATAATTCCTGATTACGAAAAGGTTTTAACAAATAATCCTCACCTAATTCTAAACCCCTTACTATATTTTCCTCTAAATCATTCGCACTTAAAAATAATATCGGCGTTTTAATTAATTTAGCTAAATCAAGACCATTACCATCAGGTAAAGAAATATCTAAAATAACCAAATCATAATTATTATTAATTTTAGTTAAAGCATCTTCATAATTTAAAACACTATCAAAAACATAATTCTTCTGAAGTAAATACTTTAATCCCTTAACTATTGATTCATTATCTTCTACAAGTAATATTTTTTTCATCAAATCACCTACCTAAATTATAACATAAAAGAAGCCGTAAGCTTCTTAAACATTTTCATTTCTAATTGTTTCAATAATATTTTGTTTATTAATTCTACTCATCGAAAATTTCATAATCACAAATACAATAATAAATACTCCAATTATACAAATCATTACCGCTAATAATGGAAAACTATAAACAGTCGCAATTGCACTAGTTCCAGAATTAACATTAGTAGCCATAAACATTAAATATCCACCTAATAAACCAAGTGGTAAACCATATAATAATGATTTTAAACCATATAAACTACTTTCAAATAAAATCATTTTATTAAATTCTTTTTTACTCATACCAATTGATTTTAACATCGCAAATTCATTTTTTCTTAAATTCATATTAGTTGTAATAGTATTAAATATACTTGTTAAACCAATTAAAGTAATAACTGTTATAAATCCATATAAGAAAATAGATACAACTAAAATAACCGAATTCATCTCTTTTACAACATCATCAATATTAACAACGTAAAGATCAATTTCATTATCAGTACCATAAGTATTAATCATTTTAACCGTTTCCGTTACATTACTAGAATTAATATACATATCACCATTACCAATTTCAATTGAACTATTCATCTTAGAAAATAATTCATCACTAACAATAATTTGTGAATTAGAATTATACCTATCTTCCATTCCCATCGGAACTTTTTCTGTTTTTACTAATTCTAATTGATAATGTTCTTCTTTAACAAATCCATCTACATAATAAACATCATCTTTGATATTCTTAATACCTTCTAAAAGCTTTCCAGTATTATCAAAAGCATCAGTATTTATTAATATCCCTTTATCCTTTATTTCATCATATGAGTAACCAAGTAAAGAAATATATCTCAAATATTCTTCCTCACCAACACTATTAATCATAGTTATTCTACTTTCCATACCATCACTAGTTTCAACAGTAAAATACTTTTCAGAAACTTCGAATGCTTTCTCATTTATATAAGAATAACTCTCAATATGCGCTGAATTTAAAATACCTTCATATAATTTTGAATCAACATCAGTTAAACCCGTTTCAGATACAATTATATTATAATCTAAATCTTTATAATAATCACCAATAGTACCAAAACCAATATCTAAAAAAGAAAATAAAGAAATAAATGTAGCAATACTAACAGTTAAAGAAATAATTGTAATTCTAAATTTCTTTTTATTTCTTTTCATATTTTTATAAGAAATTAAAGCAGAAACTCCAAATATTTTTTTTATAAATTTAGGAGCTTTTATTTTTTTATACTTAATTTCAGAACTTGACCTAATTGCTTCAATTTCAGTTATTTTAGAAGCTTTATAAGCAGATGAAATACAAGATAAGTAAATAGTAACAAGTGATAATAAAACACTAATTACAATAGCCTCATAAGAAACACTAAAAATCATTTCTGTATTAAGATTCATAGCCAATAAAGAATTAACTATAATTATCAATATATAACAAGCTAATACCCCAAAAATAATCCCCAAAGTAATTCCAATTATTCCTAAAATTAAACCTTCAAACAAAACATTTTTTCTTATTTGTTTCGTTGTAGCTCCCATACTAGCTAACATCCCATACTGTTTAATTTTTTCAGTTATTGAAATAGCAAATGAATTTCTAATACAAAATACACTTGTAACAATAATAATAAAAGCAATTATTCCACCAACAAAGTATATTGACTTCATTGTTGATGAAGATAAACCACTACCTTGATAATCAAGTAAAGTACTATTATAACTAGTCTCATACTTACCATCATCACTATCATTTTTCATTTCATTAATTTGCATAGTTACTTCCATAAAATCATTAGAATTTTTATAATAAACAGATATATCTGCCCCTCTAACAACATCATCACTTTTAGTTACAATAGTATATCCAGGTGCTGAATAATCTTCAATATAAGATCTTTCCATAATTCCTACAACAGTATAAGAATTACTCTTATCTCCAACAAAAACTTCTAAATCAGTATACAAATCTTTTTGATTAATAATCTCATCATCCAAATATCTATTACCTAAATTTAAAGTAATAACATCACCGATCTTATAATCAACTAAAGCATCATAAGAAATATGCTCACTAATTACAATTTCATTAGAATTAAGTGGTAATCTTCCATCTATTAACTTTACAACAGAATTTAAACTATCACTATTCATACCAACTAAATTTAAATAAGGTTTATAATAATTATTTGAATTTTCTAAAATACTATAACCTAAATTTTCAGTCAAATAAAAACTTTCAACATCATTATGATTCATAATATATTTTAATTCATCCTTAGGAACATCATAAAAAGTAACATGACGATGTCCATAATCATTAATTGCCGCTTGCACCGAAGTTTCTAAAAAACTTGTAATTAAACCAGCTAAACCAGTTATTAAAGCACAAGATAACATAATACCAACAATCGTTACAATTGTTCTTGTTTTATTCAATTTTAAATTTTTAACAGTTAACTTACTTAATATCTTCATATTTACTATCCTTAACTATTTTACCATCATCAATTGTAATAATTCTATCAGCTACTGAAGCTATTTCCATATCATGAGTTATCATAATTATTGTTTGCTTATACTTTTTATTAGACATTTTTAGTAAAGTTACAATTTCTTCTGAATTTTTACTATCCAAATTACCAGTCGGCTCATCAGCTAAAACTATAGCCGGATTATTAATTAAAGCCCTACCAATCGAAACTCTTTGTTGTTGTCCACCAGATAACTGATTAGGTAAATGATTTTTTCTATTTTCTAAATCCAAAGTTTTTAAGATTTCAGATAGATTAGATAAATCCATTTCTTTTCCATCTAAATCCGCAGGTAAAGTTATATTTTCCAAAACAGTTAATATAGGAATCAAATTATAAAACTGATAAATCAAACCAACTTGTCTTCTTCTAAAAATTGCTAATTTATCTTGCTTCAAATTATAAATATCAGTTCCATCAATAAATACTTTTCCACCTGTAGGTTTATCCACACCACCAATTAAATGTAATAAAGTTGACTTACCACTCCCAGAAGCTCCTACAATGGCTACGAATTCACCCTTATCCACAGTAAAAGAAATATCATCAACTGCTCTAACACAATTATCTCCCTCACCATAAGTTTTAACTAAATTTTTTACTTTCAATATTTCCATAAAATCTCTCCTCATTAACATTATAACAATTAAAAGTGACTTTATTATGACAAATAAAAAAAAGTTATTTAATTATATTTTTAACAATATAATCATAACTTATTTTTATATCTTGAAATACATCATATTCATCTAACTCTTCACGAGTAAACCATCTATATTTTAATATCTCATCATCAATTTTAACAACATCTTGATTCAAAGGTACACCAACATATGTGATATCAACATGAATAACTTCACTGCTTCTATTTTTTTGAATAGCTAAAGGTCTTAAAAAATCATCCTCACGAGGAAATCTTTCTCCAATTAACTTAATTCTAATACCAGTTTCTTCATAAGCTTCTCTAATAGCAGTTTCTTCTGGTAATTCATCTTTATCGATATGTCCACCTGGTTGAACCCATTTTTGAAAATCCTTATGAAAACATAATAATATTTTTTTATCCACAGGATTTACAACAAATACAGAGGCACAAAATTCTCTTTTCATTTTACTTCACCATAATAAGTATAACACAAAAAAATAACATATAAAATGTTATTTATCAATTAAGTGCAAATTATCTAATAAAATACCAGTTCCCTCAGCTACACAAGTTAAAGGACTTTCAGCAACAAATACCGGAACTTTTAATTCATGAGCAAGCAACTTATCAAACCCATCAATTAAAGCACCACCACCAGTAATAACAATACCTTTATCAATAATATCAGCCGATAGCTCTGGAGGCGTTTGTTCTAAAACAGCTTTAGCATTTTGAATTAAAACATAAATACTTTCTCTTAAAGCTTCTTCAACCTCATCAGAAGATATTGTAACCGTATGAGGTAAACCAGTAACTAAATCACGACCTCTTACTTTCATTTTTTCTTTTTTATTACCAATAAAAACTGTTCCAACTGTAGTCTTAATCTCTTCAGCAGTTCTATCACCAATTAATAATTTATACTTATCTTTAATATATTTAATTATATCTAAATCAAAAACATTACCTGCTATTTTAATTGAAGCACTTGTAACAATTCCACCCATCGATAATACCGCGATATCAGTAGTTCCACCACCAACATCTATAACCATATTACCACTAGGTTTAGAAATATCCATTCCAGCACCAACAGCTGCAACTTTAGGCTCTTCTTCTAAAAATACCTTTTTAGCTCCAGTTCTTTCAGCAGCTTCTTTTATAGCATTTTTTTCAACTTGAGTTATATTAGATGGGCAACATATTAAAATACGTGGACGAGAGAAAAAACCCCTTCCATTAATTTTTCTTATAAAGTGATTTAACATTATCTCAGTAACTTCAAAATCAGCAATAACTCCATCTTTCATAGGTCTAATTGCTACAACAGAACCAGGAGTTCTCCCAAGCATTTCCCTTGCTTCACTACCTACTGCAACTGCCCTTTTTGTTTCCACATCAATAGCTACAACACTAGGTTCATTTAAAACTACTCCTTCACCTTTAATATATATTAAAACATTAGCAGTTCCTAAATCAATTCCTATATCTTTAGCAAACATTATATCACCATCTCTTCTTAATCATTATAACATATTATTGATGAAAATATCTATAATTTTAAATATTTTTTCTTTGTTGATTCCCCACCTCTGATGTGTCTTACTTCCTTATGATATGATAAAATTTCATCCACCAATAAATACTTTTCTTCATCAATTTCTTTTAATCGTTCATGTAAATCTTTATGAACTGTACTTTTAGATATTTTAAAAATTTTAGCCATTTCTCTTAAAGTCTCATGGGTATTTAAAATATGATTTACTTCCAAATTTATTCTATCAATTATTTTTTTATTCACTTAGCACCTCTTATTAAATTATATAAAAAGGGGCTAACTTTATACCAAAAAAGAGTATTACAACTCTTCTAATGTTTTATCGAAAATATTTTCTGGATTAATATTAATTCCATTTAAAATAACTTCAAAGTGTAAATGATTTCCTAAATCAGGAGATATATTTGCACTTCCACTTTTACCAATAGCTTGTCCTTGTAAAACATTATCACCTTCAACAACACTAGTTTCACTTAAACTTTGATAAACAGTTATTAAATTATTTTCATGAGTTATCTCAATGATTTTACCTAGTAATGTATTTTCAGTAATTTTACTAACTACACCATCATAAACAGCAACGACATCAAATATTTCATCACTTTTGTAATCAACACCTGAGTTAGGTATATATGTTCCATCATAATAAATCAATGCATTACTCTGTATTTCCATAGTATCTAAATAATCATAAAAATTACGAGCTAAAGATACATTACTGGAAACATATGGTCTAATTAATTTATCAACTTCTGATACAACTGGTATTTCTCTTTCCAATTCCAAATCATCAACATAATCCAAGTCATCATCTGCTAAAGGAGTAGAAATAATTCCTACTAAATAAATAGTTCCAAACAACATTACTACAGCTAATCCATAAAATGCATAAATTACAGATTTCTTAAATTTTAATTTTTTCATTCATCCACCTCTACAAACATTTTGGATGAATATTTAAAAAATATACATAAATTACAATTTTTTTAAAGTAGTACCATTATAATAGTGATTTAATATATACTTATAATCATAACCTTCTAAAGCTAAACCTTGAGCTCCATATTGGCTCATCCCCACTCCATGACCATACCCTTTTGTTGTAATATGTATATTATCATTAACTTCTTCAAAAGTAATATGATTAGATTTTAAACCAAAAAGAGCAATGATTTCACTATCAGTATATAATGAATCGTTGATTAAAAGCTCATTAATTCTCCCCGTGCTAGTTTGATCTATAATTTCAACTTCTAAATCATTAACTTCTAAATTTAATAACGAAAAAAACTCATTTTTACTAAATACTTTCTCAATTTCATATGATGGAGAAATTTCATCCCAACTAGAACTAACACTTCTTAAATAGGGAACCGAAGAAGAAAAAACTTCCTCACTATTTTCAGTATATCCAACACTTGTTGAAAAAAATAAAGCCTCAGCAACATTACCATTATATTCTAAATATTCATATGCCGTATCATTTACTGCTTTTTTTAACTTCAAAATATATTCATTATACTTTTCTCCCCAAACATCTTTTAGATAATTATCATCCAAATACACTTGATTTTTAACAGTATCTACAACATCATATTCAAGTTCATTATTATATTCCATTTGTTTTAAAACATAACTCCTTGCAGCAACAGCTTGTGCTTTTAAAGCTTCCATTTCAAAACTAATAGGCATTTCACCAGCTAAAACTCCAATTATATATTCTTCAAAATATACCTTTTCAATTTCATTTATTTCTTCACGATAAACACTAATATACATATTACTAGTATAGATGAAATTTATATCATCTTTTTTAATAAAAGTATCAATAATTAAATATGGAACTATAATAATAACCAAAATTAAAAGTAATACTTTTTTCATGAAATCACCTCACTATAAAATACTACTTAAACAATTTTTTATTCATAATTTTTAATTTTATTAATTCTTCTAATATGTCTTTCTTCCTGAGAGAACTTAGTTTCTAAAAAAGATTCAACAATTGAATTTACATTTAATACATTACTACCTAAAGCTATGACTTGAGAGTCATTATGACTTCTAGCTAAAATTGCTTCTTCTACACTACTAACTTTAGCACATCTAATTCCTTTTACCTTATTACAAGCTATACTCATACCAATACCAGTACCACAAATCAATATCCCCATATCAATCTTATTTCCAATATCATTTCCCAAAGAAATAGCAACATCAGGATAATCATTTCCCTCATTATTATCCCCATAGTCAATTACATTATAACCCTTATTTAATAAATAATTTGTCAAATTATGTTTTAATTCACAACCTTTATGATCATTTCCAATTCCAATATTCATATTACCCTCCATAATAAATATTATATCACAAAAAAAAAGAAACTAAGCAGCTTCTTTTGTTTCAATACCATATTTACGATTAAATTTATCAACTTTACCAGTTTTAGAAACAGTACCTTGTTTCCCAGTAAAAAATGGATGACACTCATTACAAACTTCTAATTGTAAAGATTCTTTATTAGATTTTACAGTAAATTTGTTACCACAAGCGCATTCAACATTAGTATCTAAATAAGTTGGATGAATATTTTTTTTCATAACTATCTCCTTCCGCCATGACAAAAAAATGTCATAGAAATTTCTTGCCTTTATATTATAGCAAAAAAAAATTAAAAAAATCAAGTCTTATTCAATTATTTTTAATATTTCTTTTGTGATTTTTTTATTACCATTTTCATTAATAACACCGTCAATATAATCATCAGCATCTAACAATAGCTCTAAATCAATGTATTTAATATTATAATTATGACTTAACGACTCCAAAGTTTTATTTACATAACTATAAAAATCATTTAAGGAATCATCATAATAACTATTATAAAATCCTATAAATACAATTGTTTCTTTACAGTATTTCCTTAAATAAGTAAATAATAAATCCAAATCAAAATAAAATTCCTGAAATTTTTTATATAAATCATCCATAGAAAATTCATAACTAAAATTTAAATTATCTATAAAATCATTTTTACCAACTGACAAAGTTAATAAATCAGCCTTAATTAAATTATTTTGTATAGTTACCAAATCAGTTACCGATTCATTGTTTTTTATAAAATTAATAATGTCCGTAGCTCTATAATCCTCATCAACAAAATTATCATAATATACTTCTAATTTTTTTGTATTAATCAGGTGATCTTTAATATTACCATTAAAACTATTAGAAGAAAAATCCCCTAAAGTTAAAAAATATATTTTATCATCTCTAATACCCAAATATATTAAAAATATTGAAAAAAACAAAACACATAAAGATAAAATTTTCTTTATCATAAATTCCCCCAATAAAAAAAGTAATTTAACTTACTTAATTTTATGAAATAAAATAAAATTTATGTTATTCATTTACTAATTCAATATCAGCACCAACATTTTTTAATTTTGAAATTATATTTTCATATCCTCTTAAAATATGCTTAACTTCAGTTATTGTAGTAGTCCCATCAGCAATAATTCCAGCTAAAATTAAACTAGCTCCAGCCCTTAAATCTGTAGCTACAACATCAGCACCTTTTAAACTTAAACCACCATTAATTGTGATGATTTTATCACTTATTTTAATATCACAACCCATTTTATTCATATAAACAACATTTTGAAATCTATTTTCATATATAGTTTCTTCTAAAGTGGAAACACCTAAAGATTGAGTTAATAAAACAGTTAAAGGTTGTTGTAAATCAGTTGGAAATCCAGGATAACCTTCAGTTTTAACATTGATAGGATTTAAATAATTCCCTTTACTGATAACAATATTAGTATCATTAACTTCAAGCTCACAACCCATTTTACAAAGATAACTTATCAAAGCTTCCATATGCAAAGGTTCTAAATTATTAATATTTAATTTTTCTCCCATTAATGCTCCTAAAATAACATATGTTCCAGCTTCGATTCGATCAGGTATAACAGAAATTTCAGCTTTTAATAATTCAGTAACACCTTCTATTTCAATAACACTACTACCACACCCTGATATTTTAGCTCCCATATTATTTAACAAAGTTGCCACATTTACTATTTCAGGTTCTCTTGCTGCATTATTAATAACAGTTCTACCTTGAGATTTAACTGCTACTAACATTGCATTAATAGTTGCTCCTACAGATGGAAATCTTAAATTAATCTCATTTCCCGTTAATAATGAAGCTTTAATTTTAAAGAAATTATCTTCTTCAATAACCTCAGCTCCTAATTTTTCAAAAGCATCTAAAGTAATATCAATTGGACGAGCTCCTATATTACATCCTCCAGGAAAATACATTTCAACTTCATTAAAACGACCTAATAAAGAAGACATAAAATAATATGATGCTCGTAATTTACTAGAAATATTTTCAGGAATTTTTTTATTTTTAATATTTTTACAATTTATAGTTATAACATCATTTTCATGTTTAACATCTGCTTCTAAAAATGTTAAAATTTCTATCAATGAATCTATATCTGAAATATTTGGAACATTTTTAATTACAATTTCATCTTCTGATAAAATTGCTGCCGGTAATAATGCAACAGCACTATTTTTTGCTCCACTAATCTCGATTACACCACTTAATTTTTTTCCACCATTTATAATTATTTTTTCCATAATATCCTCCACTATAAATTATGCATATTGTTATATTTTGTTATTTGAACCGAATAATATGATTTTATCTTTAACTAATTTTTTAAGAGCAAATTCACCACTTTTTATGATTTTTCTAGGATCATAAGCTAATTCATCACTATTTAAAAATTTTCTTACTTCTAAAGACCATACAATTTGTAATTCAGTGTTTAAATTGATTTTACAAATACCACATTCAATTGATTTTTTCATTAAATCATCTGGAATACCTGAACCTCCGTGTAAAACCAAAGGAACATTAGACTTTTCACTAATTTCAATCATTTTACCAAAGTCTAACTTAGGTTCACCTTTATATAAACCATGTACACTTCCTAAAGCAGGCGTTAAAAAATCAACATTTGTTTCTACAACCATTTTCAAAGCATCTTCAACTTTAGCATAAGCTAAATCAGCTACTACATCATCTTCTTGTCCACCAATAGCCCCAACTTCTGTTTCAACTGAAACATTAAATTTTTTAGCATATTCAATAACTTCATTGGTAATTTTAATATTTACATCCAAATCTTTTTTAGAAGCATCAATCATTACTGATGAAAAACCAGCATCTATAGCTTCCTTACATACCTCAAAAGAACTTCCATGATCTAAATGAAGAGCTACTGGAATTGTTAAACTTAAGTCACTAACTAACCCTCTAACCATATTAGCGATTGTTTTATAACCACCCATATAACGTGCCGCACCTTCACTAACACCTAAAATTATTGGAGATTTCATTTCTTCTCCTGCTTCCAAAATAAACTTAGCCCACTCTAAATTATTAATATTAAAATGACCAACTGCATATTTACCTATTTTTGCTTTATTAAGCATATCCTTCATATTTACTAACATAATTCACCATCTTCACTATATTTAACGCATCGACGTTATCACCATAATTATAACATAAACTTAAGAAAAAAAATAGTAAAATGCTATACAAATTAAAGTAATTCCACCAATTATAGGAGAGATTAAACCAAATTTATTACTCAAAACATTACCAAGGTTTAATCCAAGATAAGTAAAAAAACAACTACATAAACTAAAAATAACATAGCTCATGAATATAAAAGATGTAATATTGCCAAGACCTATACCAACAGATAAACTATCAACACTAACAGCAAAACTAAAAATTAACATTGCTATTAAATTTAAATACTTTTTCTCACCCTTACTCTTCTTACTCTCAAATATCATTTGAAGACCTATAAACAATAAAATTAAAAATACAATTAAGTTAGGCTTTAAAGGAAAAATACTAAATACAAAAGTCCCAATATTTAAACCAATCATAGGCATAAAAAAGTGAAATAAACCAACTAGTATAGCTAACAACAATTTATTTTTATGATTAACATTTCCTGTTCCGTAAGCTAACGAAAGTGAAAACGCATCCATACTTAAAGATAACGCAATAAAAAATATAGAAATCATGATATCCTCCTATATTATATTATGAACAGATTATATATTTATACTACTTTGAAAAATCAATTATTTTCTTATCATCGTCAATTAAATAATTATTAATTTTACTAAAAGGTTTACTACCAAAAAAACCATTATAAGAAGATAAAGGCGATGGATGAACAGATTCTATTATATAATGTTTAGAATCTATTAACTTAGCTTTACTACGTGCAAATCCACCCCACAACAAAAATATAACCTTATCATTTCTTTCACTAATCTTTTTAATAACACAATCAGTAAATATTTCCCAACCCTTTTTTTTATGGGACAAAGCTTTATCTTTTTCAACAGTTAATACAGCATTTAACAACAAAACTCCTTGTAAAGCCCAACCTGTTAAATCACTATTTGTTCTAACAATACCTAAATCACTTTCCAATTCCTTAAATATATTTCTTAAAGATGGGGGATTCTTAATATTATTATACACGGAAAAAGATAATCCATGAGCTTCACTCTCACCATGATAAGGATCTTGTCCTAATATTACAACTTTTATATCATCATAATCAGTAAACTTAAAAGCATTAAAAATGTCATTATATTGTGGAAAACAAACTTTGTTTTTATATTCCAAATTTACAAAAGACATCAAATCTTTAAAATACTCTTTTTCATATTCTTCTTTTAAAATATCATCCCATTTATTGCCAATCATAAAATCACCAATTACATCTTACCATTTTTATCATACTTGTTCAATTCATTCTTAACATTTTTTCTTAATTTAAAAACAACAAAGACATTTATAATTACTAGTAATCCACTAATAATATTTAATATTTCCCATAAAATATCAGCTTTAACCAAACCTCCAAAAATTATAATTATTAATACAAAATACTTAATATTAACGCTTTTATTAAAAATTAGCTTAGAATTACTAAATGCACTATAATATGCAGTTAATATAGAAGAAAAAGCAAATAAAACTATTATTATTAAAAATAAATATATTCCTAAATTTCCCATATTATTATAAAAAATATTTAAAATAACATCTACACCATTATTAATATTTAAAATATCCCCATAAATCACAATTACCAAACCAGTTAAAAAACAAACAAAAAAACTAATGAAATAACTACTTAACATTTGAACAAAACCCTGCTTAACTACATCATAATTAATTGAACTTCCCGTAATAGCACTTGTTCCTAATCCAGTTTCACAAGCAAATAAACCTCTTTGTACACCTACTAAAACACTACCAACCATAAATGATTTAAAATTAAAAGCACTGGAAATAATATCAATTAAAGAGTCAGCAATACAATTTATCTGAAGAATTAAAAAATATAATAAACAAAATAAATAAATAATAATCATAATAGGAACAATTACATTCATAAATTTAATTATTTTCTTAATACCACCATTTATAACAATAAATGTAATTAAACACAATAAGCCTATTAATATATAAATATTTATATCAAATAAATGAGATGAAGTTATAACAATTGTATTTGCTTGAATACTTAAAGTTCCTAATAAAAAACAAAAAAACATTAAAAAAGCAAAAATTACACTCAGCTTTTTTAATCCTAATCCTTTTGATATATAATGAGCAGGACCTCCTACACCATTTTCTTTATATTTCATTCCCAAAACAACTTCTGAAAATAACAAAGGAGTTGTTAAAACACCAACTATCATCATCCAAAATACAGAACCAATTCCACCAAATTTTATTGCAATAGCACAACCCGCAATACTACCAACACCAATTCTTCCTCCAAGAGATAACAATAAAGAAGAAAAAGTTTTTCCATTAATATTCTTAAATATATCACCAAATCTAAATTGTACAAATCCTAAATAAATAGATAATTTAAAACAAGAAAAAACTATTAAGATTAAAGCACAACTCCAAATTACACTATCAACTATTTTAATCATTAACTCCACCTATTAAATTATATTAATTAAAATAAAAAATAGCTATAAATTATTAGCTATTTCAACAAATTGTTCCAATGTTAATTTTTCTGCTCTAACAGATAAATCTAAGTTATATTTAGAAAGCACTTTAAGAATTTTATCCAAATCATAACCTTTTAAATTATTTCTTAAAGTTTTTCTTTTTTGAACAAAAGAATCTTTAACAAGTTTAAAAAATATTTTTTCATTTACTTTCAATTTATCTTTTTTTGAAAATTCAACTACTATACTATCAACATTAGGTACAGGCATAAAAACATTGCGACTAACATCAATTAATTTATTAATATTAAAATAATAATTCAAAAATACAGATAATGACCCATACTCTTTAGTTCCTGGTTTAGCTTTAAACCTATCGCCAACTTCTTTTTGAACCATGATAACAATTTTATCAACAGGAATATCAGAGTCAATTATTTTCATAATAATAGGTGTTGTTATATAATATGGCAAATTAGCTACAACATATAATTTTTTATAATCATATTTTTTTAAAGTTTCTAAAATATCAACCTCTAAAAAATCATTAAAAATAATTTCTACATTACTAAAATCACTTAAAGTACTTTCAATAATCCCTTTTAATGTAGTATCAATCTCATAACAAATTAAATTTTTAGCTTTTGATGCCAATTTATAAGATAAAGACCCAGCACCTGGACCTATTTCAATAACCAAAGTATCATCATCAATTTTAGATTTATCAATAATACTATTAATAATATTTTCATCAACAATAAAATTTTGACCAAATTTCTTTTTAAAATTAAATTCATTTTCATTTAAAAATTCTTTCATTTTTTTTGGTGAATATTCCATTTTATACCTCCTATAAAAAAAGGGATTACCATCCCCATCTTTGAACATTATAATTAACACTATTCATATTAGTAATCTTAGGTAACTCTGGATCTTCCTCCGTTAAATAAGCAACATCAAAATGAATAATACCTTTTTCCAAATTTTTTCTCATATCATACCCAGTATCGAGTACAATACCTGTAAATGTACCAGCATTACTACTAACAACCTCAATAATAGTCCCACAAGGGAACTCTGATAAAGCAGCCGCTAACACTCTAGCTTCTCCAAATTGAGCATCATCATAATACACACCATGTTCAATTATATTATACCAACCTAAATTTGATGTATTGCATGCCGTATATCCTCTACCATCACACGTACTACAATCTGGTCCATAACCTGTCATGATTCCAGTATACTGACCTATTTCCCCAGTTCCCACAAGAACTTCTTCACTAACTGGAGCTTTTAAAACACTAGTATTTCCCATATTATCTATAAAACTTATTCCATCAACACCAGGTACTACAACCTTAGTAATATTACTAGGTATATTAGCTTGATAATTGTAGACAGTTTCATAATTAATAACAGATGAAATAACAGTAGAATTCTCATGTGACACATTTTGATCTTTAATAATTGTATTGTAACCAATATCTAAATTAAAAGTTGAAACTGTAAATACAATAACCAATTCCAAAAATTTTCCTATACTGGTTACCAAATATGAACTCATTTTTTTCACCTCAACACATAGAAATTTTAACACATTTTCTAATCTAAGTCAAATTGGGAAATAGTATTTTTAGTAGTTATATCCAAAACTTCTTCAACCGAAATATTTTTTAAACGCGCTATTTCAAGTGCTACATAATAAACATTTCGAGGTTCATTTTTTTTACCTCGATAAGGTTCTGGAGTTAAAAAAGGACTATCCGTTTCTAAAAGTATATTCTCAAGTGGTAAAAATTCAACCACTTTTTTTGTTTTAACATTATTTTTAAATGTTACCGTCCCACCAATTCCAAATTTAACATTAAATTTTAACAACAATTTAGCCATTTCCAAACTATCACTATAACAGTGAAATACAATTTTTAAATTACTATAATTTTTTAAAATCTCATAAACATCAGAAATTGCCTCTCGACAATGAATAACAACAGGCAAATTATATTTAGAGGCCAAATCCAACTGCTTAATAAAAAATCTTTTCTGATTTTCTTTATCAGTAGACCAATGATAATCAAGTCCTATTTCTCCGATAGCTACAACCTTTTTATTACTTATTTCTTTCTCAATATCTACTAAAAAAGCTTCATCAATCTTATCAACCTCAGTAGGATGAACACCTATAGTAATATAAACATTAGAATATTTATTTCCCAAAGAAATAACTTCTTTTATATCATCAATTCCAGTTGAACTAACTATCATTTTATTTCCACACATATTTTCAATTATATTATTAACATCAGGATAATACTCTTTTAATATATGACAATGAGAATCAATCATTATATTTCCCCCTAACAAAAAAAGATTATATCATATATATATAAAGAAAACAAACCACAAGGTTTGTAAATTTCTAATTAGTTGTTTCATTGGAGTTATTAAGTCTTTTTTGTATTGAACTTTTGAGAATAAAAATTGTGAACATTAAGTAAGATAATTCAATAATTTCAATTTTACTTATAAAACTACTTAAAGCTAAAATAATTGGTAAAAATGTTAAAGCTAATACCGCTGTAAATTCATATTTTCTATCCATATTTTTCTCCTTAGAACTACTCCTATTTAAATATAACATAAAAATTTAAAATTATTCAACTAAACAATAATACAAAATACGACAATTTACATTAATTTACGATACAACATATCTTTCTAGTAACATCACTAAATCTACCATATAATAAATAAAATGCTTATCTAATTTATTTAGAGGTAACGTTATTATAACTTTATTAAACTGATTTTTAAATTTAAAATTCTTATTAATATGTATTAAATCTAAGAATAAATTTTTTCCATCTACATTATCTAACAAATCTTTATCAATAAATATATCAATAAAATTATTAGTTTGATTAATTTTTTCTATTCCAATTTTTAAAGCTACAGCTTGAAATAATTCTTCATGCATATATATCAATAAATTCTCACTTATTTTTCCAAATCTATCCTCTAATTCTATTTTAACCTTTTCAAGTTTCTCTCCACTATCAATTGTATTAATTAATTTATGAATTTCAATTTTTAAGTTTTGATTGGATACATAACTATCCTCAACGCTTGTTTCAACATTTATAAAAGGTGTAATCTTTTCTTTTTCTTCAGCACTAATATTACCTTTTATTTTTTCAATCTCAGTTTTTAACATACTTGTAAATAATTCAATACCTACAGCATCAATAAATCCAGCTTGTTCACTACCAAGTAAATCTCCACTTCCACGAATAGCTAAATCTCTCATAGCAATTGATAAACCGCTTCCGAGTTCTGTAAATTCTTTAATAGTATTAAGTCTTTTTACAGCTAATTCTTTTAAAATACTTTTTTGATCATACATTAAATAACAATAAGCTAAACGATCAGTTCTACCTACTCGACCTCTTAATTGATATAATTGTGATAAACCTAGTCTGTCAGCATTTAAAATAATTAAAGTATTAGCATTAGGAATATCAATACCAGTTTCAATTATCGTTGTACATATTAATACACTAAACTCATTATTAATAAACTTAAACATAATATCTTCTAATTCTTTTTTATCCATTTTACCGTGAGCAAATCTAACATCAATCTCAGGTATTAAGTCTCTAATTTCTTTAGCTTTAGATTCTATATGTTCAACTGAATTATATAAAATAAACACTTGACCAAAACGAGATATTTCTTTTGTAATTGCCTCTTTAATTAACTTATTATTTTCTCCTAACACATAAGTTTGAACAGGATACCTATTTACTGGAGGTGTTTCAATAACCGATAAATCTCTTAATCCAGACAAAGACATATTTAAAGTACGTGGTATAGGAGTTGCTGACAAGGTTAAAACATCTACATTTTCTTTTATATTTTTAATTTTTTCTTTTTGTTTAACCCCAAATCTTTGCTCTTCATCAATAATCAATAAGCCTAAATCAGCATAAACAATTTCATCATTTAATAATTTATGTGTACCTATAATCAAATCAATTTTACCTTCTTTAATCAATGATATATTTTCATTCATCTTTTTAATTGATACAAATCTATTAATTAGACAAATATTAACAGGAAAATTTTTAAACCTTTCAACAGCATTTTGAAAATGTTGTGATGATAAAATTGTTGTTGGACACAAAAGTGCTACTTGTTTACCACCTAATATAGCTTTAAATGCTGCCCTAAAAGCAACTTCAGTTTTACCATAACCTACATCACCACATAATAACCTATCCATAGGGTGATCACTTTCCATATCTTTTTTAATCTCAGACAATGACTTTAACTGATCATTTGTTTCAGTAAAAGAAAATTCATTTTCAAAATCAAACTGAAGATGATTATCTTTAGGAAAAGAAAAACCTTTTTTAAGTTCTCTAATTGCATACAATTTAAGTAATTCATCAGCCATATCATGAGCTCTTTTCATAGCTCTTTGCTTCGTTTTTTGCCAATCACTTGTTCCAAGTTTATTTAATTTAACCAAACTACCTTCAGAACCACTATATTTACTTATACACTCAATATTTTCCACTGGAATATATAGTTTATCATCACCAAAATATTCTAACTGTAAATAATCTTTTTTTAAATTATTTTTTGTAATTGTTTTTATTCCTAAATACTTACCAATTCCATACATTGAATGAACCACATAATCATTTAAACTTAATTTCGAGATATCCTTAATTTTAGTCCCATATTTAAAATTAGATTTATAAACACCAATATTTTTACCTCTATTAAAAAAATCATTTTCACTTATATAAACAAAATTATTATAGATATAACCTTCATTTATTTTTTTAACAATTATATTTATTTTATTAGTAACAAGATTAGATTCATTGGTGAATACAAAATTTATCTCTTCAAAATTATCCATTATTTTATTTACAACATATCTGTTACTAGCACAAACAATAGTATAGTCATATTTATTCAAAAACTTATTCAAAATTTTAACAATATTATCTTGACTATCAAATTTTTCTTCTAAACGGAATGAATTTAAAAATACTTTATTATTATTAAAACTACTATCTATTCTTGACAAATTTATATCTGATTCAGATACAACAAAATCTGAAATATATCTTACATCTAATGGTTTATTTGTTTCTAAACAATAATCCTTAATTTCATTTAATAATGTTTCATAACCAAATGTAACATCATCATACTCATTAAAATATACACTAAAATTTTGCAAATAATCTCTTATATTACAACTATTTCCCATATCATTATTTGGAGTTATTGTAATACTTTCTACATTACTAATTTTTAATTGATTATCAACATTAAACGTTCTAATAGAATCAATAGTATTACCCCAAAATTCAATTCTATAAGGATTTTCTGCACCGATGGGAAATATATCAAAAATACAACCCCTAACTGCTATTTCGCCAGTTTTATATATAACACTCTCTTTTAAATAACCTAAATTAACAAATTTTTCAATTAAAGATTTTATTTCCCATTCATCACCAATATTCAATTTAATATAACTATCATAATAAGAATCTCTATCAGGTAACAATTTTAAATAGCCCATTAAATTAGTTATTATAATTTTTTTAGAATTATCTAAATTATGTAATAACTCAAGTCTGGTAATTTGAAGTTCAGGACTTAAAGCTACAATTTCTCCTGTTAAAAAATCATCCATTGGAAAAAACCATACATTTTCTGTATAGTTCTTTAAACTGTTATAAAACTTAGTAGCATCATACAGTGTATTACAAACGATTAAAATAGTTTTATCACCATTATTAAAAGTTTCATAAATATAACCACTTTTAAGCTCATCACAAATACCACAAATATTACTATAATTTTCTAATTTCATAATCTCACCTAATTATATTTTGTCATTAATTTTTCAAAAGTCAATACAAAAAAATCATCAATTATATTGAATAATTCAGACTCTATACTTTTAATTACTTTTTGATTCTCCAAGCTAAACTTGCCTAAAACATATAAAGACTTTTCTATGTTATTTTTCGAAATTCCTACCTTTAAGCGTTTATAGTTCTTGGTTTTTAAATTTTGTTCAATACTTTTTAATCCATTATGACCAGCCGAACCAGAATTAGTTTTTAGTTTATAATTTCCAATTTCTAAATCCATGTCATCATAAATTATAAGTGTATCATCTACACTTATTTTAAAATAATCAATGTATTTTTTTATAACAATACCTGAATTATTCATATAAGATTGAGGTTTCAAAAAAATTATTTTCTCACCATTTATATTAATTTCAGTGTAAAGTCCATTAAACTTCTCTTTATTAAAAATAAAATTTTTACTACCAACATATTTTTCAATAATGTGAAATCCAATATTATGTCTAGTATTATTATACTCTTTCCCTGGATTTCCTAAACCAACTACTAATTTCATTCATTACCTCCGTGAAAATCCATGTAAACTTCATTTTTATTCATATTTCTTTCCTTAGATACAGCTTTAATAGCATCTTTTGAACTCATACCATTTGACATATAAAGTTCAATATGTTCTTTTATAGAAATATCATCATATGAAATTTCATTCTGATTTCCTTCAACAACAACTACAAATTCTCCCTTTATATTATCTAATTCATTCAAGACAAAATTTATTTCCCCGCGATATATTTCTTCATATTTTTTTGTTATTTCCCGGGAAATTGAACAACGACGATTCCCCAGTACTTCCTTAATATCATTAAGCATTTCAATGATTCTATGCGTAGACTCATAAAATATCAATGTATTTTTTACATTAACAAGTTCTTGCAATTCTTTTTTTCTTTTAGAACCTTTACTATTCAAAAAACCATAAAAAGTAAATCTGTCAGCGTTTATACCAGAATTAATAAGTGCACATACAAATGCTGTAGCTCCAGGTAGGGAAATAACATTGTAACCACAAGAAATAGCATGTTCAGCTAAAAAATAACCCGGATCACTTATTACAGGAGTACCACGGTCTGAAACTAAACCAACAGAATAACCATTATCTAAATATGATATTAATTTATTTTTATTATCAATTTCATTATATTTATGATTAGAAATTAACTTTTTACTAATATTTAAATAATTTAACAATTGTCCTGTAACTCTAGTATCTTCTGAAAATATTACTTCAACTTCTTTTAAAATATTTATACTTCTAAGAGTAATATCTTCCATATTACCAATAGGCGTCGGAATTAAATATAAAGATGGTTTTCCATCATAACTTTTTTGTGACATAACTTACCTCCTAATTAAAATACTCCTTAACTTCATCTGTGTATTCTCCATTATCATAATGCACAATTAAAGGATTTAAAACTTTTAATCCACTTTTACCATTTTTAAAACCTTCTATTAAAACACAATTAGCATTTTCTCCATCTTTAGGAAAAACAAAACGAATTATTTTAGGCTCAATACTATATTTTTTCATACTTTCTATGATATCCACTAATCTTTCAGGTCTATGAACAATAGCTACATTCCCATTTGATTTTAATTTTCTTTTACAAATAGCAAATAATTGATCTAAGTTCAACTTGATTTCATGCCTTGCAATAGTTTTTTCTTCATTTGAATTTAGTCTAGAATGCTCAAAAACTTTAAAAAAGGGTGGATTACAAACTATTGAATCAAAAAACTCATTTTCAAATTCTTCACAAACTTCATTTATATCTCCATTAATTATTTTAATTCGATCACCAAGATTATTTATTTCAATATTCTTTTGTGCTAACCTAAACGATTCTTTTTGAATCTCAACACCATAAATAAAGGCATTAGTCAATCTAGATAAAACTAAAGGAATTGGAGCATTTCCTGTTCCAATATCTAAAATATATTTACAATTTTTTTTAATCGTCATAAAATTTGGCAACAATATAGAATCAAGCGAAAAATTAAACATGTCCGTATTTTGATATATTTTTAAATTACTATAACCAATTAAATCATTTAATACTTCCATTTATACACTCATTTCAATAATTTCATTCTTAACAATAACTCTATATTTCCCATTTAATATATCAAGACCAATAACCTTACCTTCACCTTTATCAGTTTTAACAATACTATTAATCTTAGGTAAAGATTTACGGCATTCTTTATAATTATCATCTTCATATTTTAAACAACATAACAATCTACCACATACACCGTTTATTTTAGACGGATTTAATGAAATATTTTGATTTTTAGCCATATTTATAGAAACAGAAGCAAATTCAGAATTAAACCTAGCACAACACAATTTTTGACCACAAGAACCATAACCACCAATTTCTTTCGCTTTATCCCTAACACCAATTTGTCTTAATTCAATCCTAGTCTTATAAAAATTAGCTAATTTTTTTGCTAATTCACGAAAATCAACTCTAGTTTCCGAAGTAAATTTAAACAATAATTGAGACTTATCAAAATTATACATACAAGATAAAATATTCATATTTAATTTAAAATCTATTACTAAACTTTTACAATATTTTAAAGCTTCTTCTGATTCATTCAAAATATTAATGTTTTTTTGATTATCTTTTTTAGTTGCTATTCTTACAAACTTATTTTTAATACCAACATTATTTTTATCCATCTTAAAATTAGGAAATACTACTTGTCCAAACTGTAATCCTTTATCACTATCGACAATTACATAAGTATTTCTATTAATTTTATCTTCGACACTAAAATATTCTAAAATTCCACCATTTAAACTAACTCCAATAACATCAATCATTATTTTTCTCCATTTCTATTAGTAATCTATCGATTAATAAACTCAAATTACAATTACTATTTAGGTTATCCAAACAAACATTTAAACATTTTATTTTATTAATAAGCATATCAGTTGTGTTTTTATAAATAACATCATCCAAAATATCTATATTATCTATAAATATAATACAATTTAAACCAATCTTTTTATTTAAACAATCCTTATAAAATAAAATTAAAATATAAATAAAATACTTTATACATAATTTATCTTTAAACTTACTATGAATATATTTCCCACTGTAAACAAACATATCTATATTATTTAATTCATAATCAGTTAAAAAATCATATATATGCAACAAATAATCACTATTTTCGTTTAAAAATGTTTCATATTCAACTTTATTACTAACATTGTTTAAAATATTTTCTAAAGTACTACATCCATTTCTTTTAATAACATTTAAAGATAACAATTGACATCGGGAAATAATTGTTTCCAATAATTGATATCTATTATTAACTACCAATATAGCTGTAACACCATCAGCTGGTTCCTCTAAAAATTTTAAAATCGTATTAGCAGAAGTTAAATTCAATTTTTCAGCTTCATTTAAAATATAAACTTTCTTAGAACCATCTAAAGATTTTTTATTAAATTTTTCCTGTAATTCAAGTATTTGTTCTTTTTTTATATTATTTCCCATAGAAGTAACAAAACTAAAATCCAAATGATTATCTAACAGTTTAACTTCATTTAAATCACTTGGCACTTTATCAAATAATATTTTATATGCTAACAACTTAGCAATCAAAGCACCATCACTATTATTATTTGTTTCTATCAAATAAGCATGTGAAAAATTATTTACATTTAGTTTATTCAAAAATTTAAATATAAAAGACTGTTCTTTTATTAAAACATCATAATTCATAAAAATCCCCATTTCAATATAATAAGATAATAATAGCTATTAACGAAAAAATAGAAGGAATACCAAAAAATGATAAAATCATTATCGTAAATACATTAATTGGAATTATAATACCCATTGGAGCAGCAATTAAATTATAACCATATAACAAAAATGCACTCAATACTACTTTCTTTAAAATACTAAATATTTTTTTCATGATTATCACCACTAAAAAGTATGATAAAAATTAATTATTATTACTAATTATTTTTCTTTCATCAAAAGCTATTTCTAATGTTAATGAATCAATATATTCCATTTCAGCACCTAAAGGTATACCATGAGCAATTTTAGAAACTCTAACATCATTATCCTTTAATATACTAGAAATATATAATGCCGTTGTTTCACCTTCAATACTAGGTTTAATCGCTAAAATAATTTCTTCAACATTTCCACTTTCAATTCTATTTTTTAACTCTTTAATTTTTAAATCCTCAGGATTTTTATTATCCAAAGGACTAATTAAACCATCTAATACGTGATATTGTCCTTTAAAACTACCTAATTTTTCTAATTGAAAAACATTTTTAGGCTCTTCAACAACGCATATTATATTCTTAGCCCTATTTTCATCTGAACATATATTACAAATTGATGTATCACTTATATTATTACATATTGTACATCTTTTTATATTAGTTTTAATTTTTTTAACAGATTCAGAAAAAAGACCAATTACATCTTGATCTAAATCCAAACAATATAAAGATAGTCTTTCAGCAGTTTTTTCACCTATTCCAGGTAATTGCTTAAAACATTCAATTAAATTTTGAAGGTCCTTTGGGTACATTAAAATAACCCCGGCATACCACCTGAAAATTTACCCATTTTACTTTCAGTTTCTTTATCAATAGAATCCATTAATTCATTAACAGATACCATTAATAAATCTTCAATTGTTTCCAAATCATCTTTTTCTACTACATCCATATTAATTTTAATAGATTTAATTTTTTTATCTCCTGTAGCTGATATATCAATAAATGATTTACTATGTTCAAATATAGTACCATCTATTTCCTTTTTGGCTTTCATCATGTCACCTTGTAATTTTTGTGCTTGTTTCATCATTGCTTGTATATTCATTTTTTTCCTCCTATTACTTATATTCAATTATATTTCCAAACAAACTCTCCATTGGTTCTTTATCTCTTATAAAGATTTGATTCAGATAAGTTTTTGTTGTATCATCTTCTTGAATATAGATATACTCTTTCTCTTTATTATTAAATTCTTTTTTTATTATTTCCCATTTATTATTATCTATAGATATAACTTTAAAACTATTATTTAAGATTAAATTCATCAATTCCTCTATTTCAAATAACAATTCATTAAATAACATAGATGAAGATTCAGTATCACATACAAATACTAAATAATTTTCACTAGTAATTTTTAATTCTGAATCCAAAATAAATGGAATAATTTTTTTATACTTATCATCTAACAAGTAATCATTAACATCGTTTAATTTAATTTTAATATCTGACATTAATTTTTTAGAAAATGTGGCCAACGCATTTGATACTCTTCTATCAACCATATCCACATATATACTTTCATCTATTTCCCGGGAAATATTTTCTTTACCTTTGTCATACAGTAAAACTTTGTCATCTATAGGGTTTTCCACTTTAATATCAACACTTTTTTCTTCTTCTGTAAAATTAGTGTTAAACTCTACTTTTTCAACATTAGGGGTTTTTTTAACCTCATTTTTCTGAAGTGCTATATTTTTGTCTTCCTTAATAATATTAGATGTAGTGTTATTTCCCAATAATTTAATTAAAGCTATTTCTAAAATAATGTTAGAATTACTATTTTTTCTCATTTCACTAATACAACCAGATAATGAATTTATTATATAAATATAATCTGCTGTTTGAGATAAATTATTATACATACTATTTCTTAACTCATAAATCAATTGTTCAACAATTTTAATCATATTTTTTCCAATTGATATATAATTAGTGACTAATTCTAAAACAGATTTTAAATCCTTCAATATTAATTTATTGATTAAATATTCTATTTCTTTTGATGAAATAATTCCTACAACTTCATAAACATCATCAATTTTAATTATATTATCTGAATATAAATTTAATTGATCTAGCAAATTAATAGCATCTCTCATCCCACCATCAGATAGCCTGCATATTTCATTTAAAGCTTTATCTTCAATATTTATTGATTCTTCTTTAATTATTTTATTTAAACCCAATTTTATATTGTTAATACTAATTGGCTTAAATTCAATCTTTTGACATCTAGAAAGTATCGTCGCTGGTATTTTCTGAGGATCTGTAGTTGCAAGTATAAATATTATATGACCAGGTGGCTCTTCTAACGTTTTTAATAAAGCATTAAAAGCTCCAATAGTTAACATATGAACCTCATCAATTATATATATTTTATATTTACCGGTTGAAGGAGCTAAATTAACTTTATTTCTAATTTCTCTTATTTCATCTACCCCATTATTTGAAGCAGCATCAATTTCAATAATATCTATTTTTTGATCATTACTTAGTGTACAAAATACACATTTATTGCATGGTTTGTTATCAACTAAACTATTACAATTGATAGTATTTGCTATAATTTTAGCAACACTAGTCTTACCACAACCTCTAGGACCAAAAAATAAATATGCGTGATTAATAGAATCTCTAGAAATAGCATTATTTAATATTTTAATAGCAATTTCCTGACCAAAAACATCATCAAGATTATTAGGTCTATATTTTCTGTATAAAGCTTGATACATGATTTCACCTCACTATATATTATATCACGATATTATATAGATTTGTTAAATTTATTAAATTTTAACTCTTCTTTCTTTAAAGAAATTAGTTATAATTTCATCACATTCATCTCCTAATAATTTCCCAAACATTTCAACATTATAATTAACTCTTTTTTCATCATTTTCTGTACCATAGTAAACCTTTTTTATCCTAGATTGCTCTATCGCACTCATACACATTGGACATGGTTGTTTTGTAACATAAATTTCACATTCATTTAAACGCCATCCTTTTAATCTTTTACAAGCTTTTCTAATTGCATTCATTTCAGCATGATTTATACTTACATTGTCATATTCTCTAGTATTATGAGCTTTAGATATAACTTTATTTCCCAAAACAATAACACATCCAATAGGAACATCTCCTTTTTTATAAGCTTTCTTAGCTTCAATTATAGCTAGTTTCATATATTTTTCCATAAAATTCTCCTAAAAAAAAAGCACACACATTCAGAGACCCTTAAGGCTGCTGTCTTCCGACTCTGACCTGGTTCGAATGTAAATGTTGTGCATATATAATATATAATATTTTTATAAATATATCAAGTATTTTCCACAATTTTATGTTTCACGTGAAACATTATAAATAATTTCTATTAAAAATAAATAAATTATTAAAATTATAAGGATTATTTTAACAGATATTCCTATTATCCACATGTTTCACGTGAAACATGAATTTTTATTATATTAATTACAATTAAATATATTATCCCCCACTTAACTATTATATTAATCTATACTATTAACAGTTATCCACAATGTTTCACGTGAAACATTGAATTAAATTGAATATTACATATTAAGTATATTAATAACTTAATAAAACAATTACTAATGAGTATTATTTTATAAAATATTTCTAATTTCTATACTTATTTCTTTATATTTAATAAAAAATTTAACAATAATTAAATGAAAAGAGATTATTGTAATTTTATTTAATTATCCACATGTTTCACGTGAAACATTGATATTACGTAATACATCTATTTTATTACTAAAAAACCATATAAATAGTCTAAAATGACTATATATAAACAACTTATTTATAAAATAAGCTATTATTTATCATTATAAATAAGTTTTCCACTATGTTTCACGTGAAACATATTATATAAATAATACAAATATATTATTTATAAGTATAAACTATTTAAAAAAAAGTAAATAATTAACACATATGTCATTGAAATCGTATTATATTGATTTATTAATAAATAACTATAAAAATAAATCCAATATATTATATTTGTAAAACATATTCATAATGGCTTAATTAAAGTTTATCCACAATTTTATGTTTCACGTGAAACATTGATATTACATAATAAATTCATATTACTATTAAAATTTATATATATATAGTTAAAATGGCTGTATATAATTAATTTATTTATAATATAGGCTAATGTTTATCATTACAAATGAGTTTTTTTATTATTTTAATATTATATATATAAGTTTTCCACTATGTTTCACGTGAAACATAGTTTATATTAATTAAAAATTAGAAAATTTAAAAAAAGTTTATAAATAGTAGCATTCTATATAAAAGAATATTAAATAGTATGAAAATAACTATAATTATTTTTTTATCCACAATGTTTCACGTGAAACATGAAATTTAAATGATACGAATATACTGATTACAAACGTACAATATTTAAAATAGTAAATAGTTAAAATATCAAACTAATCTTAATATAAATGTGATCTGAGTAATAGATTAACTATAGTGCTATACTATTTATATTTATCAACATGTTTTTTACCAATATTTGCAATATAAAATAAATAAAAGTTTTCCACTATGTTTCACGTGAAACATAGTTTATATTAATTTAAAGTTGGGAAATGTAAAAAAATTATAAATAGTGCTATTCTATATAAAAGGAAGTTAAATAGTATTAAAATAACTATAATTATATTTTTTATCCACAATGTTTCACGTGAAACATTGAAAAAAGAGTTTCAAATAAAACCCTTTTTCTAATTTTGTACATCAGTACTATTTTCATTTACAATTTCTTCGCCAATTTCTTCTTCAACATCAATTTTCTTAATCAATGCTATTGTTGAAACCTTTTGACCTTCTTTTAAGTTAATAAGTTTTACTCCTTGAGCAACTCTACCCGTAGATGAAACTTGATCAATTGATATTCTAATAATTATACCATTATTTGTAATAATCATTAAATCATCATCATCATTAATAATTTTAAACGAAATTATGTTACCATTTTTCTCAGTGATGTTAAGTGCTTTAACACCTTTACTACCACGATGAGTAACTCTATATTCATCAACTGAAGTTTTCTTACCATATCCATTTTCTGTAACAACAAGTATCTTAGAATCTGTTGTTGAAATCTCACATCCTACAACCTTACCAACACCCATATTGATACCTTTAACTCCAGAAGCAGTTCTTCCCATAACTCTAATTTCATCTTCCGAAAATCTAACCATTCTACCATTAGAAGCTCCAATTACTATTTCAGAATCACCTTGAGTTTTCTTAACAGAAATTAATTCATCATCTTCTTTTAAACCAATAGCTATTTTTCCATTAGATCTAATATTATCAAATTCTGATATTAAAGTCCTTTTAACTAAACCATTTTGTGTACAAAATACAATATATTTATTGACATCTTCTTGTTCAACTTTAAGCATTGCACTAACATTTTCTTCTTTATCAATCGGTAATAAATTTACAATTGGTAAACCTTTTGATTGTCTACTAAACAATGGAATTTCATACCCTTTCATTCGGTAAACTTTTCCTTTATTAGTAAATATCAATAAATAATCATGAGTTGACATAGAAATTATGTTTTCAACAAAATCTTCCTCATTTGTTGCCATACCTTTAATACCAACACCACCACGATTTTGCGTTCTATAATTATCAGTATCCATTCTTTTGATATAACCTTTATTAGTTAACGTAATAACTATATCTTGTACAGGAATCAAAGATTCATCATCAATATAATCAATTGCTGTCATGTCAATATCCGTTTTACGTTCATTACCAAATTTACGTTTAATTTCTAACATTTCATCTTTAATAATAGATAAAATTCTAAATTCATTAGATAAAATATCTTTTAAATCATTTATTAAAGTTTCTAATTGTTGTAGTTCATTAACAATCTTATCTTTTTCTAAACCTGTTAATCTTCTTAATCTCATATCAAGAATAGCTGTTGATTGAATAACATCCAATCCAAATTTTTCCATTAAAACATCTTTTGCTATTTGCTCTGTTTTAGATTCTTTAATTATTTTAATAACTTCATCAATATTATCTAAAGCTATCTTTAATCCTAATAAAATATGATATCTTTCTTCAGATTTTCTAAGAATATATTTAGTTCTTCTATATATAATTTCCTTTTGATACTCAGTATAATGAACTAAAATTTCTTTTAAACCAAAAGTATGAGGCCTACCATTATGTAACATCAATAAGTTTATACCGAACGATGACTGCAATTGAGTATATTTATATAAATTATTTAAAACAACATTAGCATTAGCTTCGCGCTTAAGCTCTACAACTAATTTAAAGCCATTTTTAAGCGAAGTTTCATCTCTTAAATCTGAAATACCACTTAATACCTTATCACGCACTAATTCAGCTATTTTCATCTGTAATGACGACGTATTAGTTTGATATGGAACTTCAGTTATAACAATTAAAGTTTTATTTTTTTCTTCAACTATTTCAGCCTTACCTCTTATTGCAATTGAACCCCTACCTGTTTCATATGCTTTTCTTATACCAGCATTACCTAATATAGTTCCACCAGTAGGAAAATCTGGTCCTTTAATAAATTCCATCAATTCAGATAATTCAATATCATTATTATCAATATAAGCAACACAGGCATCAATAACCTCGCATAAATTATGTGGCGGAATATTGGTTGCCATTCCAACAGCTATACCCGTAGTACCATTAACTAAAATGTTAGGATATCTACTAGGTAGAACAACCGGTTCTTTTTCACTAGCATCATAATTATCAACCATATCAATAGTTTCTTTATCAATATCTCTTAGCATTTCCATAGAAATTTTAGACAACCTAGCTTCTGTATAACGAGATGCAGCAGCTGTTGAACCATCTATAAAACCAAAATTTCCATGACCATCTACTAAAATATGTCTATAACTAAAATCTTGAGCCATTCTAACCATTGAATCATAAATTGCAGAATCACCATGAGGGTGGTATTTCCCCATAACATTTCCGACAGTTTTAGCACTTTTAACATATTGCTTATCTGGTGTATACCCATCCTCAAACATTGCATATAATATACGTCTATGAACAGGCTTCAAACCATCTCTTAAATCAGGTAATGCTCTAGACACAATAACACTCATTGAGTATTGTAAAAATGAATCTTTTACCTCTTTTTCAATATTTATTAATTCTAATTTATCCATGATGTCCTCCTATATATCCAAGTTTTCTACATTTAAAGCATTTTCTTCAATAAAATTTCTTCTTGGTTCAACTTCTTCACCCATAAGAATTTCAAATATTTCATCTGCCAACATTGCATCTTCCAAAGTAATTTTTCTAAGTACTCTATTTTCTATATGCATTGTAGTATCACTTAATTCATCTTTATCCATTTCCCCTAATCCTTTCATACGAGCTACTAGAGGTTTTCTTTGATTTTCTTCAAAAGTTAATAAATACTCATTTTTCTCTTCTTCAGTTAAGAAGTACTTAACAACCTTACCATGCGTAACTTTAAATAAAGGTGGTTGAGCAGCATAAATGTACCCTGCTTGAACAACAGGTTTAAAAAATCTATAAAACAGTGTTAATAATAAAGTTCTAATATGAGAACCATCAACATCGGCATCCGTCATAATAACAATTTTATGATATCTACAATTTTCTAAATTAAATTCATCGCCTATACCAGTACCTAAGGCCGTTATTAAACTTCTAATTTCAGTATTTCCCAATATTTTATCCAATCTAGATTTTTCAACATTCAATATTTTTCCTCTAAGTGGTAAAATAGCTTGAGTAATTGCATCTCTACCTTGCTTTGCAGCACCTGCAGCCGAATCCCCTTCGACTATAAATAATTCACAATCTTCAGGCTTTTTAGAAGAACATTTAGCTAATTTTCCCCAATCACTAGTAAAATCTGACTCAGTTTTTTTACGAGTTAATTCTCTGGCTTTTTTAGCAGCTACACGAGCTCTAGCAGCAGTCAATGATTTTTCAATAATTATTTTAGCTTGGACAGGATTTTCTAAAAGAAATCTTTCAAAACCTTCACTGAAAATATCATCAGAAATTTTTCTTACTTCACTATTTCCCAACTTAGTTTTAGTCTGACCTTCAAATTGTGGATCAGGATGTTTACAAGAAATTATCATTGTTAAACCTTCACGAACATCCTCACCTGTTAAAGAATCATCATTATCTTTTAAAATTTTATTACTTTTTGCATAATTATTAATAATACGAGTTAAAGCTCTTTTTACACCATCTTCATGTGTACCACCTTCATGCGTATTTATATTATTAGTAAATGAATAAATATTTTCAGAAAAACCTGAATTATATTGAAAAGCAATTTCAATATTAATATCATTCTTTTCACCTTCTAAATGAATAATATTTTCATGAATTGGAGTTTTATTTTTATTTAATAACTCAATGTAGGCACTAATTCCACCTTCATAAAAAAATTCTTCTTTTCTATACTCTAAGCCTCTATCATCACATAAAATGATTTTTAATCCTTTATTTAAAAAAGCTAATTCCCTTATTCTATTTTTTAAAATATCATAGTCATAAACTGTTGTTTCAGTAAAAATCTCAGAATCTGGTTTAAAAGTTACTGTTGTTCCAGTTCTATTTGAATCGCAATCTCCAATAATACTTAGAGGTTTAACAGTATTTCCACCATTTTCAAATCTGATTTGATGTATTTTAGAATTTTGATAAACAGTTACTTCAACATAAGTACTTAATGCATTAACTACAGAAGCACCAACACCATGTAAACCTCCAGAGACTTTATAGCCTCCTCCACCAAATTTACCACCTGCATGTAATACAGTATAAACAGTTTCTACTGTGGATAAACCTGTTTTAGCATGAATTCCAGTAGGAATACCCCTACCATCATCTTTTACCGTTATAGAGTTATCTTTATTGATAATAATTTCTATATCATCACAATAACCAGCTAAAGCTTCATCGATAGCATTATCTACTATTTCCCAAACTAAATGGTGTAAACCTCTACCACTAGTCGTTCCAATGTACATACCAGGTCTTTTACGAACAGCTTCTAACCCTTCTAAGACCTGAATATTTGATTCATCATAAGTATTATTTGTCATATTAATTTTCCTCTTCTATCTTTATAATTTTACCATCTTTAATTTTATAGTAATTAGCTTTATTCAATTTTCTCTTATTAACATTTTTTAAATCAGTTGTAGTTATGAAAACTTGTATATCATCACTTAATAATTTTAAAATATTATTTTTTTTAATATCATCTAATTCACTAAAAATATCATCTAGTAATACAACAGGGTTTCTAAACTTAGTATTTTTATAAATATCTATTTCCGATAGTTTTAAACAAAGTACTGAAGCTCGTTGCTGACCTTGTGAACCATAATCCTTTAAGTTTTTATCGTTTAAATAAAACTCTAAATCATCCCTATGTGGTCCAAATAAAGTCATTCCATTTTGAATTTCCTTTTTTTTGTTAACTTCTAGCTTTTCTTGAAAACATCTTTTCATTTCATCCTCATTATCAAAAAAATTACAAATATATTTAACTTTAAAATTTTCCATTCCAAATATTTTAATAAATATATCATTAGCATTATCATTAATTTTTTCAAAAAATTTCTTCCTCATCCTATAAATCAAAATACCTTTATCAACCAGATAATTTGAAATAATGTTAAAATAACTTTCATCTATATTAATATTATTAGCCAATTTTTTCAAATAATCATTTCTAATTTTAAGTATCTTATTATAGTCATTTAATATTTTTGTATAATTTTCTGATAATTTACACAACTCATTATTAATAAAATTCCTCCTTCCACTAGGAGAACCTTTAATTAAATCTAAATCATCTGGAGTAAAAATAATAACATCAATAGATGAATATAAATATTCACTTATTTTTTTTATATCATTTCCATTATTTTTCAATATTTTTTCATTAGCTGATAAAATAATTTCAAATCTATTTTTAAAATTACTTGACTTAATAAAAGCTGTTACTTTAGATTTGCTGCAATCATTTTTTATAATTTGTGAATTTTCACTTAATCTATGTGAATTTGCTGTGGATATTAAGTATATACTCTCTAAGATATTAGTTTTTCCTTGAGCATTATTGCCATAAAATATGTTAATATTAGAATTAAACTTTAAATCTAATGATTCATAATTCCTATAATTAACTAATTTTAGTTTATCTATGATCAAAAAAATCACCTCAGCTTATTTTATATCACTTTTTTTAATAAAATATAATTCAAATAGGGATATATACACTCTTACATTATATCAAAAAATAGCCTTTAAAACAATAAAAAAAATAGTATATACTATTTTTTTATACCTTTTTTCTCTTTTTTAAAAGCATTAACAACATAGAAGCTCTAAAAATTTGAGATTCAAAAGAACCATAAGAAATTTCTACTTTAAATGATACTCCATTTTTTAAAGTGACTAAAGTTTTTTCTTCAAATTTACTATAGTTTTCTATATTTTGTAATACTAACCAAGTACAACCTTTTAATCGAGGTGAAGAAGTTGGAAAAATAATAATTTCATTATATTCATCCAATACAATAGGTAACTTATAATTCATATTTAAAATCTTTTTACTACCCATATATCTTCCCTGATAATTACTTCCATAATACATACAACTTTCATTTACAACATCCATACAATTACTATCGATTATATATTCAGTATTATTTTCAATAACTTTAGTATGATTTTCATCAATAGGAATAATTAAAGATGTTTCTTTATTAATATAATATTCAGTCATATACACACCCCCTTACTAACTTAGTATTTGCGCTAAGTGGTTTATATAATAACACACAATTTTTTAAATGAAACATTTTCCGTTCGACAAAATTCGACAAAATTCGACAAAAAAACTTACAATTAGTAAGTTTTCATTGGAACAATTAGTTGTAATAACGAATCATCACCACAACTTTTTAATATAATAGGTTTAATTTCCTCATTAAATGAAAATTCAATTTCATCACTATTAAATGATTTTATAGCTTCCATCATATATTTTGAACTAAAAGCAATTCTGAAATTTTCATTAACAGATTTTTTAATACTTAACTTTTCTTCAACATTACCAATTTCTGGAATATTAGATTTTACAACTAAAGTATCATCAATACATTCTAATTTTATATTATTATTTTCCTCTTCAGATGAAAATAAAGATACTCTATCAAGTAAACTATAAAATTCTTGAGTTGGTATAGTAACTTTGATTTTAAAATTATCTGGAATTAATTTTGTAACATCTGGAAATGATCTATTTATTAATCTAGACATCATAA